>JASHQL010000117.1 GCA_030039155.1 Streptosporangiaceae bacterium
AGCTTGGCGGGAGCCAGCCGGCCACGGCGGTGTGCGCATCGCAGACTTCGGCCAGCAGGTCGCTCTGCTCGACGCCGTCTCCCACGGCTAGGCCGTGCACCTGGGCCAAACCGCGCACCTCGGCCAAACCGCGCACCTCGGCCAAACCGTGCGCCTCGGCCAACGGGTAGCCGCAGGTCAGCGAGAACGCGTACTGCGCCGCAAGCTCGTTCCACATGGCCTCGACCTCGATGGCGGCGGCGGCGAGGCCGGCCTGCCAGAGCAGCGCGACCAACTCGCCGTAGACCCGCAGCACCCGGCCTTCCGCACCTGCCTGCCGGATGACGCCACCGATCACCTGCCAGAACCCGGCGGGATCTGGCCAGCCGCCGACCATGAACCCGGCGAGCGTGTGCGCCGCGTCAAGCGCCAGGTACCTGCCCTGGTCTTTGGCGGCGGCCACGTCGACCCCATCCTGCTCCAGCCGCGCCAGGATCAGCCGCTCGTGCACCGGGGTGGCCACGACCACAACGACCCCGGCGCCGGTGAACCCGGCCCGCAGCCGACTGGCGGCCTGGGCAGCCAGTTCGGTGTCGCTCCGGTAGAACACCACGAGGTGATCAGTTGCCCCGGTGGCCGGATCCGGCGATGACACGGCGAGCCCTCCTTCGCTACCGCCGCTCTGCACCGTATGTGCCCGGCACAGCCGAAGGAAACATCAGCCGGCGCCGCGGGCTCGGCACGCGGCGGCACCGCCTGCCACCACCGGAAGCGTCTCGTTTGGTGCTGTCCTGGCCGGCCAGCCCAGGGGCTGCGGCAACGCAGCCAGCGTTAGGCTGAAGCCCCGGCGTCTGCGAAGTGGATTCACCATGAAGGGTGCGGCGAACGACGCGAGCCGGCTGCGCCACACCGCGCTCTTCTACTCCGGCATCGGCGAATATCTCGGCGCGCTCAGTTCGTTCGTGCTCGACGGGATCGCGGCCGGCGACGGCATCCTGGTGGCAATCTCGCGACCAAGGGCGGCCCAGCTGCGCCAGCTGCTGCCAGGCGATGCCCAGGTGGCGTTCGCGGACATGGCCGAGCTTGGCCGGAACCCGGCCAGGATCCTGCCCGCGATCGAGGCATTCCTTGCCGACCTTGCCGGACGGCCGGCCCGGTACGTCGGCGAGCCGGTCTGGCCCGGCCGCAGCGGGGCAGAGCTCGACGAGGCCACCGTGCACGAGGCGCTGATCAATTCCGCGCTGTCCGGATCGGCCGTGCGGGTGTTGTGCCCGTACGACGTGGCCCGCCTGCCGCCGCGAGTGGTCGCGGATGCCCGGCTTACCCACCCGGCGCTGATCGAGGGCGGCCATCTCCTGCCGAGCGAGAGCTACGCCGGAGCAGGCCAGCTGCCGGCTGGCTGCCCGCGGCCGCTGCCTTCGGTGCCAGCCGATGCCGCCACGCTGTCGTACGAGATCGACCTGCGTCCGGTGCGCGAGCTAGTCAGCTTGCACGCCACCCAGGCAGGCCTGGACGCTGACCGCGTCGGCGACATGGTGCTGGCCGTCAACGAGGTTGCGGCCAACACGCTGCGGCACACCAGGGCAGCGGGGACCGTCAGCGTCTGGCAGGCCGGCCGGGAACTCATCTGTGAGATCCGCGATGACGGGCAGATCACCGACCCGCTAGCCGGGCGCCGGCTGCCTGCCCGTGACCGCCCGGGCGGCAAAGGGCTCTGGATGGTCAACCAGGTCTGCGACCTCGTCGAGCTGCGAAGCAGCCCGGCAGGCACGGTGGTCAGACTGCACATGCAGGCAGCCAGCCCGGCTGGCCAGCAGGCCCGGCCAGCGGGCTGACGCCACCGGCCGGCAGCCCCCGCCGGGTTGCCGCGATGTTAGGCAACAGCCGGGCTGGGCAGGGTGAGCCTCCTACCTACCTGGGCCGGCCACGAGCCTGCCCTGCGGAAGGAGACCTCATGAGCTCGACGGCTGCGCTCTGGATCTCGATCGGCGGAGGGTTGCTGATTGTGCTCGCGGCCGTCGGCATCCCGTACTGGCTCACGCACCGGCACATGCGCCAGCCGCGCGACGCTGGCAGTCCAGCGCGCTTGAGCGCGTTCAGGACGCCAACGACGCGGCACGGTCGTAACGCCGCCGTACGTTGACACCAAAGCCCAAGGCGTCCACTGCCTGGCCGGCCAGGGCGTACGCCGCCATCGTGGTGGCGCTGCGCTACCCGCTGGTGCTCGGCTGGCTCTGCGCGCTGGCCGCGGCGGTGGCGTACCTGCCAGCGCTGACCGCGTCGAACAGCGGCACCGCAGGCTTAGTCCCGGCCAACGCGCAGGCCATCAAGGCCGAGCGTGCTGCGACCAGACTGTTCGGCGCGCCGCTCGACGCACCCGTCGCGGTCGTGCAGCGTGACCGCCACGGGCTGTCACCGGCGGTCCAGGCGCATGCCATCGGCATCGCGGTGCGGCTGGACACCTCGCACAGCGGATCGCCAGCCGGGCTGGCCGGCGCCGTGCCGGTGCCGGACACCAGGGCGGTGTTCCCCGGTGCGCGCGAGCCCGGCAGCACGCTGCTGACGTTCCTGTACTTCCGTCAAGGCGTCTCGGTCGGCGCGCAGACCGCCGACGGGCAGCAGTACGCCAGGCGCTATCTCGGCGCGCCTGCCGACCATCTGGTCGGCGTCACCGGCGCCGTGCCAGCCATCTACGACCAGGGCATCATCATCAGCCGGTACCTGCCCTGGGTGGAGCTGGCGACGGTGCTGGCCATCGCGGTCATCACCGGCGGGTACTTCCGGTCGTTCGGCGCGCCGGCCGCAACGCTGCTGTGCGCGAGCACCGGCTACCTAATCGCGACCAGAGTTGCCGCCCTCGCGGCCCGGGCCATGCATGCCACGCTGCCACCGGACGTGCAGCCGGTGCTGGTGGTGCTGCTGCTTGGCGTCAGCACCGACTACACGGTGTTCTTTATGTCCGGGATGCGGTCCAGGCTGCTGGCAGGATTGCCGAGGCTGCGGGCAGCCCGGATCACTACGGCCGAGTACGCTCCGATCATTTTCGCCGCCGGGCTGCTGGTAGCGGCGGGGACCGCGTCGCTCGCGGTGGCGCACCTGCAGCTCATCAGTGCGTTCGGCCCCGCGCTGGCGCTGACCGTGCTGACCGCCATGGTGGTGGCGATGACGCTGGCGCCGGCCCTGATCGCGATCTTCGGCCGCGGCCTGTTCTGGCCAGGGCTCCCCCCGGCCGGCGCCGTCCCGAACCGCGCCACGTCGAACGACACCACATCGGACGACACCACATCGGACGACACCACATCGCACGACACCACATCGCACGGCGCCAGATCGAGCGGCGCCAGATCGAGCGGCGCTACCGGTCCTGGCCGCCCGCAGCGGGCGTGGCGGCCGCGGGAACGAGCGGCAAGGTTCGCCGCCGCCCGTCCGGTCGCGCTGCTGATTGCCGCGGCCTGCATCGCGGGGCTGCTGCTCGCCGCCTGGCACGCCGGTCACCTGCGCCTCGGCTCGCCGCTGATCAGGGAGCTGCCGAAAACGGCTACCGCCGCGCGCGCCGCCAGTGCCGCGTCGGCGGGTTACGCGGCCGGCATCTTGTCGCCGACCGAGGTGATCGTCATCGGCCCGTCGGTGCACAGCCAGCCGGGCGCGCTTGCCAGGCTGCAACGGACCCTTGCCAGGCAGCCAGACGTCGCCGGAGTCGTGGGCCCGGCCAGCCTGCCGGCCGCCGCGCGCCAGTACAACCCGATGCTGGCCAAGTCCGGCACCGCCGCCAGGTACGGCATCGTCGCCAGGACCGATCCGCTCGGCCCGACGGCGGTGCTGGCGGTCAGCGCACTGCAGCGCAGGCTGCCCGCGCTGGCCAGGAAGGCCGGGCTGACCGATGTGCGGATCGAGGTCGGCGGCGACACCGCGGCCATCGGCGAGGCCATCACCGCTACCACCGCAAGCCTCGGGCTGATCGCGCTGATCATGCTGACCGTCATGTTCCTGCTGCTTGCCGTCTTCCTGCGGGCGGTACTCGCGCCCGTCTACCTGCTCGCGGCGAGCATTCTCGCGCTGCTGGCCACGATGGGACTGACAGTGTGGATCTTCCAGCACGTGCTGCGGTACGGCGGCCTGGTGTACTACGTGCCGTTCACCGTCGCGGTGCTGCTGGTCTCGCTCGGCTCCGACTACAACATCTTCGTGGTCGGCCGGATCTGGGAGGAAGCCAGGCGCCGGCCGCTGCGCGACGCGGTGGCGACCGCAGGGTCACAGGCGGCCCGCGCCATCACCGTGGCTGGCCTGGCGCTCGCGTCTAGCTTCGCGCTGCTCGCGCTGATCCCGCTTGAGCAGTTCAGGGAGATCGCGTTCGCGATGGCTGCCGGGATCATCATCGACGCGGTCGCGGTGCGGTCGCTGCTGGTGCCCGCCTTGGTCGTGCTGTTCGGGCGGGCCGGCATGTGGCCAGGCAAGTTGCGGGACGCTAGTGCCGAGCGGCAGCCTGCCGGGCCGCCATCGCCAGCAGCGCAGCGGCGTCAGCGGGCGCTGCCGCGTTCTGGTCGTTATTGAAGAACGCGAACACGTCGCAGCCCGGCGGCCACCCGGCGGACAGCCTGCCGAGCCAGCTGCGCAGCGCCTGCCTGCCGTACCTCGGCCACGGGCTGGCCGCCCCCTCGTGCAGCCGCAGGTACCCCCAGTCCGCGGTACGCCACAGCGGGGTGATCGGGCGGCCGCGGCGGTCGGCCCAGCACAATGCCGCGCCCCGGCTGCTCAGCACCGCGCGAGTCCGGTCGGTCCACCAGGACTCGTGCCTGACCTCGACGGCCACCCTGACCTCCGCGGCCTGCCTGCCGAACTCGGCCAGACAGGCATCGAGCAGGCCGAGGTCGGCTTGCATGTTCGGCGGCAGTTGCAGGAGCACAGGACCGAGCCGCGCGCCGAGCCGGCCGGCCGCCGCGAGCAACCGCGACACTGGCTCCGCCGGGTCACGCAGCCTGCGGATATGGGTCAGGTACCGGCTGGCCTTGATCGCCATGACGAACCCGTCGGGGGTTGACGCACGCCACCGGTCGACCGTCTCAGGCGCGGCGAGGCGGTAGAAGCTCCCGTTGTTCTCTACGGCAGGGAACGTCTGCGCGTAGTGGCTGAGCCAGCCCGCCGGTGCCAGGCCAGCCGGGTAGAACTGCCCGCGCCAGTCCCGGTACTGCCAGCCGGATGTGCCCGCCAGCAGCGGCATCAGCTGGTACTTGGCCGCTGACTGGTCACCTGCGGTCCTTGCCGCCGTTGGCCAGGTCCCGCCAGGTTGCCTCGGACACGGCCACGCCGTACCGCTGTGCCGCGGTCACGATCCGCTGCCATGCCAGGTCCCGCTCTGCGTCGGTAACGCCCTCCACCTGGTCGAAGCGCGCGATCGCGTTGCGGACATGCCGGGCGTCGGTGAGCGGCTCCTTGCGCTGTTCAGGAAAGGCGAATTCGGCGTCCGGCAGCCTGTCCTTCTCCGCGGTGCTCATCCCCTGGTTTTGTCGCGGCACCCGCACGCCGGTTGCCCGCGCGCGCTGCGCCTTGCGGGCCTTGCCGATGTTGCGTTTGGCAGCTTGTTTTTGTCGTTCGGTGGCCATGACGGCTCCTCTCGACGCTCATTCTGCGGTGTCCTGGCTGCTGTACCCAGCGCACAGCGGCTCATGCAGCCACAACCGGCACGCCAGCGGCAGTGCCAGCTCGGTGGCGCCGGCTGTGGCTTTGTTTGAAACGGCGGCTGCTGGAAAGCGGCTGGGACTCGACATCAGCCCGCTGCCTGAAGCATCGAGGCGTCGTTATCAGGGCGAGTGGTTCGCCCTGCAGGAGCGCTTCGTCGATGCACCGCAGGAGGCGGCCGCCGAGGGAGGCAGCGCACGATGACAGCAGGACCAGGCAGCACGGCCGGTGCGCCCAGCTCAGGCACCGAGCCCTACGACCCGGCCGACGACGAGCTGCCGGGAGACGAGCTTGCCGATGACGACCTCGATGGCCTGGCTGAGGACCGCATCGACGACGCTGACGACGCCGGCAATCCTGACATCATCGTCGCCGAGGTTGTCGACGTCGCGCCGTCGCTCGAACCTGACACGGGCCGGCTGCCTGCCTCCCGGCCTGCCGGGACGCCGGAGGACGCACCGGCTGGACCGGCGCTCAGCGAGCAGTGGCACGAGATCCAGGTGATGTTCGTGGACGACCCAGGCGGCGCGGTCCGGCTGGCCGCCCAGGCGGCAGAGACAGCCGTGCGCACCGTGGTCACGACCCTCGAGCGGCAGCAGGCTTCGCTGCCGCGGCCAGACGCCGCTGGCGGCACTGCGCCCGACACCGAGCAGCTGCGCACGGCATTGCGGGAGTTCCGGAGTTTCTCCCAGCGCATGGCGGAACTCGCTGCCAGCCTGCCCTAGCTGACGGATCCGACCGGCCCGGGCCTGGCCGCAAAGAGCCAGGCCCGCGGGCTACCTTCCGTACACGAGGCCGCCGACCTGACCGGGACGCTGCCGGCAGGCCGCGGTGCTGTTGGGCATCAGCCCGGCGACTGCCCTGACGACACCGCCGCACCCGGCAGCCGCAGGCAGGCTCACCACGCCAAGGCCGATGAGCACGCCGAGCAGGACCGTGACTGCCGCGAGCGGGCTGATGATCAGCAAGCCCAGGCGGCGACGGCGCAGCTGAGCGGCCGGTACCCGGCCCGGCTGCCCGCGGCCAGACCGAAACGGCCGGGTCAGCCGCGCCCAGCGCAGGCGGCCGGCCGGCAGCTGCTCACGCAGCGGCGTCCGCTCGTTCTTGGTCAGTTTCGTGAAGATCGCGAACATCGAGGCCAGCCGAGGCTCGCTGGCCCGCAACGCGCCAAGCCGGCAAATCTGCCGACCAGGTCGCGGTCTACTATGGGCGGGTATACCTGTTGTGCGGCCGATCCTTTGAGGTGACGCGTGGAAGCACTGTCCCTCTCAGCTGAGCGGCGGGGCAGCGCCACGGTCATCTCGATTCGCGGAGATCTCGACATCGTGACGAGCCCCGGCCTTGACGAGTGCATGGCCGAAGTCAGCCATCAGAGCAAGCAGCTCGTTCTTGATCTCGCTGAGGTGGAGTTCATGGACACCAGCGCCCTGGCCGTCATCGTGGGGCACTGGAAGAAGCTCGAAGCCGGCGGCGGCACGCTCAGCCTGGCCGGGGCTCGGTACCGGTACACCAAGACGCTCTGGATCACCGGGCTGGCCGACCGGCTGCCCATGTATGACACGGTCGAGCAGGCACTGGGTGCGCTTGCCAGCCACAGCGGCGCCGAGGGCTGACGGCGGCAAGGCGAGCCGACGTGCGCAGGTCCAATCTGGCCGGGCGGTCCGCGAGCTTGTTCGGCCTGGCGACCGCCACGCCCGAGCGGTCGTTGCATGAGCTGACCTTGCTCACCGCGAGCCAGGTGCCAGGATGCGCAGCCGTCACGGCAGCGGTCTGGCAGGGCGGCGAATTGCTCGCGCAGGCGGCAAGCCATCCGGACCCGCCGCGGCTGCTTGAGCTCCAGGCGGCGGCCGGGCGCGGCGCGGATATCGACGCACTGGCCAGCGGCGATCCGGTCTATTGTGCCGACACGCTGACAGAACAGCGCTGGCCAGAATACTGCGCTGCCGCCCTCGACATCGGCATCCGGTGCTCGGCCACGCTCGCCCACCTGGGGCCGTCCCAGGTCACGCTCGCGCTGTTCGCCGCCAGGCCGCGGGGCATCGCTGCCCAGCAGTTCGACGTGGCCGAACTGCTGGTCGCCTATGGCGGAGCGCTGCTCGGGGCGGTGGCCGACTACGGCAGCACGGTTCGCACCGCCGGGCAGCTGCGCGACGCCGCCGAGTCCAGGGCCATCGTGGAGCAGGCGAAGGGCATCCTGATGCACGCGCTCGGCTGCAGCGCTGACGACGCCCTCGACCGGCTGCGCGACGTCTCCCAGCGCAGCAACATCAAGACGGTCACGGTGGCGCAGCGCGTCATCGACGGGCACCGGATCGTGCCGAGGCCGGACGGCGAGCCCGCAACCAAGACCGCCAGCCGCAGGCCAGGCCAGCGGACGAGCCGCGGATAGGCTGGTGCCTTGACCAACCCGTGGACCTTCTGTCATGTCCGACACCAATGACCTCGGCGCGCCCGGTCACGACGTTGCCGGGATCAGGGCGCGCAGCGCTGCGCTCAAGCAGGCGGCCAGCCTGCCCGGGCCGGCCGACGCGGAGCTGCTGACTGCCGCGCTGGCCGAGCTCGACAGCGCCGTCGCGGCGCTGACGGCGGACGCAGGCGGTTCGCGGACGCCGGCCGACCGGCCGGCAGGATCGTCCGACGCGGCTCAGCAGGCCCTGCACTCAGAGCGCAGGCTGCTGCAGGCCGCCTTCGCGCAGGCGCCGCTGGCATTGCTGGTCACCGACCAGGACGGCACCATCCGGCGGGCCAACGCTGCGGCCTGCACGATGCTCGGGGTTGCTGCCGGATACGCGACGGGCAAGCCACTCGCATCGCTGATCGAGACCAAGGCCCGTGCGGCATTGCGCTCACGGCTGGCTTCGGTTGCCAGGACCGGCAAGCCGGCCAGGCTGGCCTGCCGGCTAGTCGCCAAGCACGGCGTGCTCGACGGCGAGATCGCGGTCAGCGTGCTCACCGTCCGGGGTGACGCCGACCGGCTGCTGGTCGCGCTGCGCGAGCCGGCACCGCCGGCAGCCGATTCCGACGGACCGGCCACCGCGCCCGGCCAGCACGAGCCCGGTCTGACCGCCGCCGGACTCGGCGGCGCTACGCAGAGATTCGACCTGCTCGGCTCGGCTGCGATGCTGCTGCTTGAGAACGCGGCAAGCAGCGAGTCGGTCATCATGCAGCGCTGCGCCCGGCTGCTCGCCGACGGACTTGCCAGCTGGGTGATCGTGGATCTGCACCGGCGTGACCTGCTGCGCAGGCACTTCGTGGCCGGGCCGGACGAGCAACGCTCGGCCAGGCTTGCGCATACCATCGCGGCCATCGACCCTGCGCCGGACTCGGTACCGCAGCAGGTCTGCGACTCGGAGAGTTCGGTGCTGATCAGCCATCCCGAGGACGAGGCCGTCCTTGGCGCAGGTCCCCACGGGGTCGGCCTGCTCACCTTGCTCGACGCCGCCTGCCTGCTGTCGGTCCCGCTGCTCGACGGCACCCGGAAATACGGCGTGCTGACGCTGGCCAGGCCAGGTGCCGGAGGCCAGCTCAGCCTGGCCGAGGTCGGCCTGGTGGAGCAGATCTGCGGGCTGCTCTCCCGCGCGGTGTCGGCCCGCCGGATGCTGCGACGGCACACCGAGGCGGCAGATGCGCTCCGCGCCAGCCTGCTGCCGCCCGTGCTCAGGACCATTCCCGGCGTGGAGATCGCGTCCGCCCACATGGCGCCAACCCGCGGCCGTGAGGTAGGCGGCGACTTTTATGACGTCTACCCCACCAAGGACGGCTGGGGCGTGGCAATCGGCGACGTCTGCGGGAAGGGCGAGGACGCGGCTGCGGCAACCGCTGCCGCGCGGCACGCGATCCGGGTGCTCGGGCACTGGAACAGTGATCCGGCCGAGGTACTCAGCGGTGCCAACGAGATCATGCTGGCGGAGGAGTTCGGCGGCCGGTTCGTCACCGCTGCCGTGCTGCACCTGGACTGGCGCGACCGGACATTGCACGCGGTGCTCGCGACCGCCGGTCACCCGGCGCCGGTGCTGCTACCGCGGGACGGTGGCGCACGGGTCACTCCTGGCGGCGGGCTGCCGCTCGGCATCTTCCCCGAACCTGAGGCCGCCAGTCAGCCGCTCGAACTGCAGAGCGGGGACATGCTCTTCTTCTACACCGACGGGCTGACCGGCGCGCGCAGCCCGCAGGCCGAGTACTTCGAGGACAGCCTCGCCGACGTGCTCGCCGAGAAGGCACAGCGCCCGCCGGCCGAGCTGGTGTCTGACATGCGCGAACACGTCATCGACTTCAGCGCGGGCGTGTTGCTCGATGACCTGTCCATGCTGGCGCTGCGGATTGGCCAGCTGCCGCAGCCGTAGCGGCATCACCGCACGGCGTTTGACGCAGCTCGCACGCGGTAGCTGCGTCTGGAGATGGACAGCAAGGCCGAGGCCAGCGTCCCGGTGCGGGACGACAAGATGGACGAGGCGGTGCAGGACGCCGCGGCGCTCGCCGAGCAGACCGGCGGCCTGGGCAAGCCGGGCCGGCCGCTGAACAAGCGGTCCCCGTTCTTCATCGGCATGGCCGCCGCGGCCGGCGTCGCAGTCACCTACGGCATCGCCGAACTGGTCATCCGCGCTCGCGGCGTGCTGGTGCTCATCGGCCTGGCCCTGTTCATCGCGGCTGGTCTTGACCCGGCGGTCAGCTGGCTGACCCGGCACCGGTTTCCGCGCTGGGCCGCGGTCAGCATGGTGCTGCTTGCCGCGATCGGCATTGCGGCGGCATTCCTCGCCGCCGCCATCCCGCCGCTCACCAGCCAGGCGACGACGCTTGCCGACCACCTCCCGCAGTACCTGCACGCGCTGCACAATCCGCATTCAGAACTGGGCAGGCTCAACAGTCGCTACCACCTCACTGAGCGGCTCAGGCAACTAATCACCAGCCGCGGCAGCTCGATCATCGGCGGCGTCCTCGGGGCTGGCGAGATCGTCCTGGGCGCGGCCGCCTCCGTGGTCGTCGTGCTGGTGCTCACCGTGTATTTCCTGGCGGGCTTGCCGCGGATCAAGCTCTTCTTGTACCGGCTAGCGCCGC
>JASHQL010000118.1 GCA_030039155.1 Streptosporangiaceae bacterium
TTGGCTACCGAAACGTCGCGGAGCAGCGGGTTAGCCTACCGGGGAGCGGCAGCCTGGGGGGCTGATGACCGACAAGGACGGCACGCCAGGCAACGGAACGCCCGGCTCCGGTGATGGCACGTCACCAGGCAAGCCGGTGCCGCACGTGCCCGGCCCGCGACGAGGCCTGGGACAAGGCCCGAGACAGGCCCCCGGACGAGGCCCGAGACAGGCCCCCGGACAAGGCCCGAGACAGGCCCCCGGACAAGGCCCGAGACAGGCCCCGCGAGAAGACCCGGCACAAGGCCGAAGACAAGGCCGGATAGCAGACCGCAGAACCGACGCCCAGCGGGGCACAAGGCGCCCGCCCGCGCAGCGGCAGCTTATGGCCGCGGTCACGTCCAGCCGCCGGGCGAAGCAGCAGCGCACGTTGGTCGCGGTCTTCGGCAGCCTGTCCCTGCTGGTCATGCTGCTGGCCGGCTCGGGCTGGGTGCTGACCAGCTACGTCAACGGCAAGCTCAGCAGGATCGACGCTGGCACCAGCGGCACGCCGGCCAGCGGTCCGGTGAACATCCTGGTCGCCGGGGTCGACGTGCGCTCCGGCCTGACCAGGCACCAGCAGCTCGCGCTGCACGTCGGCGACGTCGTCAGCGCCAACTCCGACACCATGATGCTGGTGCACATCCCGGCCGACCACTCGAGCGTGGACGTAGTCAGCCTGCCGAGGGACTCCTGGGTGGACATCCCCGGCCACGGCATGAACAAGATCAACGCGGCTTTCGGCATCGGCGGCCCGCCGCTGATGGTCAAGACGGTCGAGCAGGCCACCGGGCTGACCATCAACGACTACATCGAGGTGAACTTCCTCGGCTTCGTCCGTGTCGTCAACGCGCTCGGCGGGGTGGACATCTGCCTGCCGTTCGCCGTGCACGACACCGACAGCGGGCTGCACCTGTCGGCCGGCGTGCACCACGTCGGCGGCATCACCGCGCTCGAGTTCGCGCGCGACAGGCACTCGTTCGGGCTGTCCGACTTCGCCAGGATCAGCGACCAGCAGCAGCTGCTGTCGTCGATGTTCGAGGAGATCATCAGCGCCGGGACGCTGACCAACCCGATCAAGCTGCAGCACGTGCTGTCCGCGATCAGCTCAGCGGTCAAGGTCGACCAGGGCTTCAACCTGGACCGGCTCGTCGAGCAGCTGCGCGGCATCCGCCCGTCGGACGTGGTGTTCAGGACCGTGCCGCTGGCGAACACGAACTACATCACGCCGGCCGGCGAGTCGGCCGTGCTGTGGAACAACGCGCGGGCCAAGGTGCTGTTCGAGCACCTTGGCGACCTGCCGCCGCCACGCCGCCCGGCGCACCGCGGGCTGTCCCGCAGCGCCGTGCACGTCGTCGTTTACAACGGCACCACGATCAGCAAGCTGTCGGCGACGACCGGCAGCCGGCTCGCCGCGCTCGGCTTCCACGTAGTCAAGTCCGGGGTGAACTGGCGCAGCAAGGTGCCGACCACCCTGATCGAGTACCCGCGTGGTCAGCGGGCCGCGGCCAGGCTGGTGCTGCGGGTGCTGCCAGGCGCGCGCCTGCAGCCGGCCCCGGCCGCGCCCGCGATCGAGGTCGTGCTCGGCAGCACCGGCTACCAGATCACCGGCAGCGCGCGCCCGGCGGCGCACCGGCCGGCACCGGTGCAACCGGGCGAGACCGCGGTGAACGGCCAGCGCCGTACCGCCGCGCAGGACGCCTGCCACCAGACCCATTAAGGAAGGGAACGTGGCGGCCGGCAGCTGACTCCCGCCAGTCAGCCAAATCCGGCCCGCGGCCAGCCGGTCCGCGGGCCGGTCACGTGTCAGCCCTGTGGCGGTGCGCCGCTCGGGTCGGGCGGGACCTGCTGCGTCGGGGTGTACTGCTGCCCGCCGGGGAACGGCCCGGACTGCGGCTCCCCGGCCGGGAACGGACCAGGCCCGCTCTGCGGGAACGGCCCGCTCTGCGGCGCCGGGCCGCCAGGCGGGAACGGCCCGCTCTGCGGCATCGGCCCGCCGGGCGGGAACGGCCCGCTCTGCGGCATCGGCCCGCCAGGCGGCATCGGCCCGCCCTGCGGGTAGCCCTGCTGCGGCACGCCCTGGCCAGGCTGACCCGGCTGACCCGGCTGACCCGGCTGCAGGTTGATGCCGTTCTGCGCCTCGTATGCCTGCAGCTCGGCGATGAGCTGGTCGATCTTCAGCTTCGAGTCGGGACCGCCGCGACCGGTCCGCTCCGCGTAGACCGCGGCGCCGAGGTCACGGAACAGCGAGTTCGCCCGGTTGCCGCCCTGCACCTGATCGAGCTTGGTCTTGCCCTCTTGCACAGCGCCCTGCGCAACCTCTTGGGTCTTTTGCGCGATTTGAGTCGCCTGCGCCTTGACCTTGTCCATGAGTCCCATGTGAACCCTCTCCCGGAGTCTTGTGCGCGGTGCTCATGCAATGCAGCCCTCACGCTCGAGGCTAGTCCAGCAGCAACAGCCGGATTGGTCCAGCCGATGCCGGCAACGGCGGCTGCCAGACCGGTGAACGACTCGCGGCTGGCCCGAAGTTCCGCAGGCCCGCCAAGCTACCGGCCAGTAGTGATCTAGCGCACATTGGGATGCAACCGATCGCATCGCGGTGTTCTACGTGTTGATCCTCGTCCGGGAACTGCGGTCCTCGCCAAGGACAAGCAGGTCCCGTGCTGCCCGGCAAGCCGGCCCGCGCGACGCTCAGCGCGATAAGTCTCCGGCTCCGATCTGACCAAGGCCGCGGCAAGCAGCGCCCATCCAGAAACCATCCTCCGGCGGGCAGTCACGGCTGCCGCCGGGCGGCGGGGAATGCATGGAAGGAACACCGAGTGTCGAGCAAGTCCGCCCCCCTCCTGGCCATCAGCAAGCACGCCAAGGCGCCCGCGGTCACCCTGGGCGTGGGCGCCGCGCTGGCGCTGGCCGGCGCGGCCGCCGCCAGCGCCTCGGCCGCGCACGCGGCTGCGCAGCCGCACGAGCTGTTCACCAGTGCCGCCGTCGTCAACGCGGCCAAGCCAGCGCCGGCCAAGCCAGCGCCGGCCAGGCCAGCGGCGGCCAGGCACCCGGTCGCCAAGGACACCGTCAGCTGGAGCCAGGTCCGTGGCCGGCTGAACGCGCAGACCAACCCCGCGGCGGCAGCGCACGGTTTGCTGCCGCTGGCCGACCGGCTGACGCCGGTGGGCACCAGCGGCCCGCAGTCCTACATGCCGATCACCCCCGCGCAGTACGACAACGCCGCCACGATCGTGAAGCAGGCCTTCGCCAAGCGGATGGGCGTGCGCTCGGCCGTCATCGCGGTCGCCACCGCGATGCAGGAGTCGACGCTCACCAACATCAACTACGGCACCGCTGACTCGCTTGGCCTGTTCCAGCAGCAACCGTCCTGCGGCTGGGGCACCGCGCAGCAGATCATGAACCCGGCGTACGCGGCCGACGCGTTCCTGACCGCGCTGCAGCGGCACCAGGCTGCCGACCCGGGCTGGGCGGACCAGCCGCTGTGGGCCAACGCCCAGGCCGTGCAGGGCTCGGCGTACCCGTACGCCTACGCCAAGTGGGAGAGCCAGGCGGCGCACCTGGTGGCCACGATCGCCACCAGGGTCAGGTAAGCCAACCCCCAGCGGATCCGGATCCGCGGCAACCCCCGGCGGGCCGGGCGCCCGCAGGCACCCCAGGGCCCTACGGCCGCAAGCTGCCCCGCCCTTCCCCGACTGGGCGGGGCAGCTGCAGGCCGGCCAGCGGCCGTGCCGCGATCAGGCGCGCACGGCCGCCAGCTCTGCCTTCGCGGCCCTGCCGATGGACAGCAGATCCGATGCGACAGTGACCAGCCTGCAGCCGTTGTCCAGGTAGATCCGCGCGGTCGCGCCGTCGGTGGCGTGCACGCCGAACGGCTTGCCAGCGGCCGTCCCGGCCGCCCAGACCTGCTCGAGCGCCTTCCTGAGCACCGGGTCGTGCGGATCGAGCTGGCAGCCGAGGGAGAACGACAGGTCGCGCGGCCCCACGTAGATCCCGTCCACGCCGGGCACCTGCAGCGTGCCGGTCAGCTCGGCCACCGCCCTGGTGGATTCCACCATCACGATGCACAACGGGTCCTTGCCCGCCAGCACGCCGCCAGCCGACCGGTATCCGGCAGGCGGATAACGGCAGGCGCCGGCCACCGCGGCTGCCTGCTCCGCGGACTCCACGTTCGGCACGATCACGCCGAGGCAGCCAAGGTCAAGCGCCCTGCCGATGTCGGCTGGGTGCGCGAACCTGACCCGGCCGACCGGCGCTGCCCCGGCCAGCCGGATCGCGGCGGTCAGGCCGGGCAGGTCATGCTCGGTCGCGCTGCCGTGCTGCAGGTCGATCACGACGTAGTCCACGCCGATCCCGGCCAGCACTCCGGCGCTCACCGGGCTCGGCCCGGCGAGCCAGCCGCCGAACACCGTCTCGCCCGACCTGACCCGGTCACAGAAATCGTTAGCTGTCACAGGGCTAGCCAAGCACAGCGCTCAAGCTCCGGTCACCGCGAGCGCCGCCAGCGCCACGGCCATCGACAGCGGCACCACGACCGCGCCGAGCCTGCTGGCCCGCCCGAGCGACGGCGCTGCCCCGGCGGCGCGCGCGGCCCGCAGCCACAGCAGCCAGGCCAGCGACCCGGTCACCAGCAGGTTGGGGCCCAGGTTCAGCCCGACCAGCAGCTGGAACGGGTGCGCAGGTGTGCGCGCGGCCAGCAGCGCGGCGGCCGGCAGGTTGTTCACCAAGACGGTGGCACCGGCGGCCACGACCGAGGTGAGCCAGCCGGGCAGGCCAGCCAGGAAGATCGCCGGCCCGGTCCAGGACCGGCCGAGCGTGCCGAGCGCGACCGCGACGCCGAACAGGCCGGCCAGCACCGGCACGCCGAGCACGGCCAGCGCGCTGCCGAGCCCGGCCTTGCCGCCGGCCACCCGGATCGTCACCGCCGCGACCCCGACGATGGCAACCGGCAGCGCGGGCGAGGCAAGCGTGACCGACAGCACGGTGGCCAGCACCACCGCGGCCAGCCCGACACCGAACACCGGCCGCCCCGGCACGCCAGCTCCGGCCGGCCCGCCAGCAGCACGCAGCGACCGGCGTTCGCACCAGGCCACCACGCACCCGGTCACCAGCAGCGCGCCGAGCCAGGGCAGCCACATCCTGCTCGCGAACTGGCTGCCGCTCAGCCGCAGCTGGCCGAGCACGATCAGGTTGGTCAGGTTCGAGCCGGGCAGCAGCAGCGAGCTGGCGTTGGACAGCAGCAGGCAGCCGTACAGCAGCGCGGCCTCGCCCGCGCCGCGGCTGCGCGCGGTGTAGACAAGCACCGGGGTCAGGAACGCGACCGAGGTATCCAGGTTCAGCGTGGCGGTGACCACGCCGATCACCAGCACCGCGCCAGCGAACAGCAGCCGGTTGCCGGGCGCCCGCCTGGCAAGCTGCTGCCCGGCCGCTGCGAACAGCCCGTCGCCGTCCGCCACAAGCCCGATCAGCAGCAGCCCGGCGACCAGCACGAACGGCGACCAGTCCTGCCGTGCCGCGGCCGCCGCGGCGGACGGCCTGAGCGCGAACGCCGCGGCAGCGCCGAGGACGCCGACAGCAAGCAGCAGCCAGCCAAGGCCCTTCCGCGCTTGCTGCCCCGCCCGCTCCGCCCGCTGCTCAGCCGCGCTCGCTCAGCTCCGCCAGCCGGTCGGTTGCGGCCCGCAGCCGCCGCAGCGTCTCGTCCCTGCCGAGCACCTGCAGCGACTCGAACAACGGCAGCCCGACGGTCCGGCCAGTCACCGCCACCCTGATCGGCGCCTGCGCCTTGCTCAGCTTCAGCCCGAACTCGTCGGCGATCGCCTCAAGCCGCTCGCGCAGCGCGTCCGCCTGCCAGGCAGCGTCACCGAAGGACGACAGCGCAGCGGTGAGGATGCCGGCCGCTGGCCCCTTCATCGCCTTGTTCCAGGACGCCTCGTCGATCAGCGGATCAGCGAGGAACGCGAAGTCCACCATGTCGGTGATGTCGCCGAGCACCGCGACCCTGGTCTGCGCCAGCGGCGCGAGCTGGGCAAAGACCGCTGGATCGAACCGGGCGGCCGGCCACGGCGCGGCTGGCGGCAGCAGCCACGGCTGGCAGGCGCCGATGAACGCGTCAGGCGACAGCGCCCTGATGTACTCGCCGTTGAACGCGCGCAGCTTGAGCACGTCGAAGAATGCCGGGGACGGGGTGACGTCCTCGATCCTGAACTGCTCGACGATGGTCGGCCACGGCACGATCTCCGCGTCGCCGCGCGGCGACCAGCCGAGCGTCATCAGGTAGTTGCGCATCGCCTCGGCCAGGAACCCCTCGTCACGGAACGACTCGAGCGACACCCGGTCCCGCCGCTTCGACAGCTTCTGCCGTTTTTCGTTCACGATCACCGACACGTGCCCCCAGACCGGCGGCTCATGCCCGAGTGCCAGCCACAGCAGCTGCTGCTTGGGCGTGTTCGGCAGGTGCTCCTCCGACCGGTACACGTGGGTGATCCGCTGCACCATGTCGTCCACCACGTTGGCCAGCAGGAACAGCACGGAGCCGTCGGCCCTGGCGATGACGAAGTCCTCGAGCGCGGCGTTCTCGAACACCGTCACGCCGCGCACCTGGTCATCGACCACGGTCGTGCCCTCGTCCGGGGTGCGGAACCGCAGCGCCCGCCCTGGCCCCGCGGTCAGCCCGCGATCCCGGCAGTAGCCGTCGTAGCCGCGGTGCTGGTCACCGGTTCGCGCGATCACCATCTCGCGGGTGCAGTCGCAGTAGTAGGCGAGCCCGCGCGCGTGCAGCGCCAGCGCCGCCTCCTGGTGCGCGGCCAGGTTGTCCGACTGGAACAGCGGCCCCTCGTACTGGCTCTTGTCCATGCCGAGCCAGGCCAGCGCGTCCAGGATGCCCTCGGTCCACTCTGGCCGGTTCCTGGTCGCGTCGGTGTCCTCGATCCGCAGCACCAGCGTGCCGCCGCCGTGCAGCGCCACCGCCCAGTTGAACAGCGCGGACCGCGCGCCGCCGACGTGAAACATGCCGGTTGGCGAGGGCGCGAACCGTACCCGCAGGTCCGGTGAAGCCGAGGAGGTCACGGCAGGCGAGTTTAGCTGAGCGTGCGCTGACCGCTGGCACGCGCGCAGCCGGCCAGCAAGATGACGGGAACGACCACCAGCATGGCCAGTGCCGCCGGCAGCCCGAATCGCTCGGCGAGCAGTCCGATGGCCAGCGGTCCCAGGCCGCCGGCCAGGCTGGCCGCGCTGCTCAGCGAGACGGCAAGGTCGCTGCGGCCGGGCAGGCTGGCATACATCTGCGCCTGCATCACCGGGTAGAGCGGCGCGGTGGCCAGGCTCAGCGCGGCCAGCGCGCCCAGCTTCAGGGCAAGCCCGGGCAGCAGCAGGAACGCCGGGTACAGCAGGCCGGCGGCGATCACCCCGGCCCGCAGCACGCGCAGCGGCTCCAGCCGCTCCAGCACCGCGACCAGCAGCATGTCGCCGGCCAGCCCGGCGCCGAGCCTGACCGCGACCCCCAGCGCCGCGACCGCCGCCGAGACATGCAAGACGGCCACCAGGTAGAGCGCGAGGAAGCCGGTCAGCACGTCCAGCATGAGGTCGCTGACCTGCAACAGCACCAGCCACCTGAGCACCGGCCCGTGCCGTGCGGCAGCCACGGCGCTGGCCGTGGCCTGCCGCAGTCTCGCCACCCTGCCGATCCTGGCCGGCGCTGGCTCCCCGGACTCTGCTGGCTCGGACGCCGGCTTGCCGGCGTCCGAGCCAGCCCGGCCGAGCCAGGCCATACCCAGCCAGGCCGCTGTCCCGGCCGCGGCAAGCAGCAGGTAGGCCAGCCGCCAGCTGCCGCCGCCGGCCAGCACCACGGCAACGACCAGCGGCCCGCTGACCGCGCCGACCGACCCGGCCAGCGTCCACCTGGCCATGTGCCTGGCTCGCCGGTCAGGGTGCGCGTCCATCAGCGCGGACTGGGTCAGGCTGACGAACGCGCCGGACGCCGGGAAGAACGCGACGAACGCGACCAGCAACTCGGCGAAGTTCCGTGCCAGCGCGGCGCCGGCCAGCGCGGCGATGAACAGCAGCCCGCCGCCGAGCGTCACCAGCCGCCGCCGGCGCCCGGTCCCGGCGAGCACGCCGACCGGCAGCTCGATCAGGCTGCCGACGATCAGCGGGGCGGCGGCGAGCAGCCCGATCTGGGCATAGCTCAGTGCCAGATCGTGCCGGATGAGCGGCATCGCCGCGCCCTGGGTGCCGCCGACCAGCTCGTCGACCAGCTCAACCGCGAGCGCGGCCAGGATGACAGCGCTAGCCAGGGGGGACGACCCCGCTGGTCCCCCCGCGGCGCCGGGCAGCGGCCGCCTGGTGCTACGTCAAAGGAAGCCCATGCGGCCGATGTTACCGCGCCCGCCGGTAGCACCCCGGTGCCAGAATGCCCGCTGTGCTTGATGACGTGCTCGGCTGGCTGCGGTGCCCGAACTGCGGGAAACCGCTCAGCCGGGTCGGCGAGACGGCCAGGTGCGTGTCCGGCCACTCGTTCGACATCGCCAGGCAGGGCTACCTCAGCCTGCTGCCGCCCGGCTGGCATGGCGGAGCCGACACCGCCGCGATGGTCGCGGCCCGCGCCGAGTTCCTGGCGGGCGGGCATTTCGCCGCGATAGCTGCGGCGGTAGCCGATGAGGCCCGGCTGGCCGCCGCCGGCCAGCCGGGCCGCTGCATCGCCGAGATCGGCGCCGGCACCGGCTACTACCTGTCGGCCGCGCTCGACCCGCTGCCGGCCGCCTTCGGCCTGGCGCTCGACGCGTCGAAGTACGCGCTGCGCAGGGCGGCGCAGGCGGATCAGCGGATCGGCGCGGTCGGCTGCGACATCTGGCACGGCCTGCCGGTAGCCGACGGCGCCGCGGCTGCGCTGCTTGACATCTTCGCCCCGCGCAACGCCGCCGAGTTCCGTCGCGTCCTCGCGCCAGGCGGCACCCTCATCGTGGTCGCGCCGAACCCGGCCCACCTGCGCGAGCTAGCCCCGCTCGGCCTGCTCAACCAGCAGCCGGCCAAAGGCGAGCGGATCGCCCGGATGCTGGCGCCGCATTTCACCCAGGAAGCGGAGCGCCAGGTCACAACCACCATGAATCTCAGCCAAGCTGATGTCCGCAACGTCGTGATGATGGGCCCGGCCGCTCGTCATATCGAGCCAGATCAGCTACGAGCGACGGCCGCGGAACTGCCGGTCACCCTCTCTGTCACGCTGTCTCGCTGGCGGTAGCGCCTGCTACCTGCGCACTTGACGCCACAGCGGCCGCGGGATCAGCCGCATGCCAGCGGCCAGCACGCCAAGGGCAGCCGGCACCCAGACGTCGCCGCGGTGCCCGGCGAGGCCCGCGGCTACGGCCTGGCCGACCTTTGCAGGCGTCGTCGACAGCGGGGCCGGCGGCATGCCC
>JASHQL010000119.1 GCA_030039155.1 Streptosporangiaceae bacterium
CTGCCGCGGCCGGGCGGGCCGCCGCAAGCGCCGACGCCGACCCGGGCGGCCACCGGATCTACCTGGACCGGTGGGCCGATGACGGCGACGCCGGCCAGCCGGCGAGCCGGGCTGGCCGGGCTCCGCAGCGCCAGGAAAGCGGGGTCAGCGGCCGGTATCCGCCGGCTGATCGGCGCTAACGCGACAGAAAAGCGTCCAGCGCTCGGTTCCAAGGCATCTCACAGATGAATAAACGGCGTCTATCTGGCCGCTATTCGGCGTTGTTCTCACAATCAAATCGGTCACATGGGTGGTGTGTACGCCATATGACCAGCGCCGGGGCGGTTGTCGCGACAGCCCAGAAGTGACCGGACACTCCACCCGATTCCCGGTTGAGCCGACTACTTCATCACAGCCTCACCATCTGTTCACTCAGTCATCAGATAGCCGCCCATTTCTGTTTCTTGTTGCCGAATCACGGCTCAGGCATTGTTAGCGGCGTCGGCCGACAGGCCGGTCCGTGCGAGCTTTCGCATGAGTACGTTCCGGCGCTCATTCGTCTGTAGGAGGACGCGTTGCGCATCATGAGAAGCCTGATCGCGGTCTCGGCCGTTGCCGTGGCCACGACGGCGCTTGCCGTGGCACCGGCCATGGCCGACCCGGTGAACAGCCATTACAAGGCCGTCAAGCCGAACCCGTGGGACATCGTGGCGGTCGGGTCGGAGACCACGACCTACCTTGTCGACCAGCTGGCGCACAACTACGACGCCACGCTGAAGAAGTCCACGCCGAGTACGCCATTCCTCTACAGCTGGGATGCGGTGCCACCGAACAACCCGCTCGACACCACCAGCACGATCACCCCGAAGACTGGCTGCCCGACGACTGCGCGCCCTGACGGCTCCAGCGCTGGAATTTCGGCGGTCGCCGGCAACACCGACGGCTCGGTGAAGTGGACGTACCACTACACGACCGGCAAGGGCAAGCACAAGAAGAAGCACACCGAGAAGGGCACCTCGCCCTGCTTCAACTTCGCCCGCTCGTCGCGGGCCCGCGAGGCGACGGACCCGGCGTTCTCGCCAGGCGGTATCTCGTTCGTGGCGCTGGCCGAGGACGCGATCACCTACGCGACCACGTCGAACAGCAACGCGCCGGCCAACCTGACCACCGCTGACCTGACCAACATCTTCAACTGCACCTACACCCAGTGGAACCAGATCCCCGGCAACTCCAGCGGATCGAGCGCCACGATCGACCCGATCCTGCCGCAGGCAGGCTCTGGCACGCTGTCCACCTGGGTCGCCGACCTGGGCCTTGGCAGCTCGTCCGAGCCCACCTGCAGCACCATCACGCAGCCGAACGCTCCGGAGGAGAACGAGGGCACCAGCCCGGACTTCCTGGTGGACGGATCGCCGAACCCGAACGTCATCTACCCGTTCTCGATCGGCTCCTACGTCTCGCAGGAGTTCCACTCGCCCGCGTGCGGCAGCAAGCCGACCGGCAGCGAGAACCACTTCGGCTGCGACGAGACCGGCGTGCTGGACCTGCGCAGCATCAACGGCACCGCGCCGACCACCGGCAGCGGCACCGGCACGACGATCAACCCAGGGTTCTCCGGTAACTTCTTCCGGATCCTGTACGACGTGGTGCCATACGCGAGCAACGCGTCGCACATCCCCTCTGAGTACGCGAAGTTCCTCGGCCCGAAGGGCTACTTCTGCCAGACCGCACAGCAGAAGGTGCTGAGGGATTACGGCTACGAGCCGACAGCGATCTGCGGGTTCGCAAGCTGAGCCGGTAGCCGATAGCACATCAAGAAGGCGCCGCGGCCAGGGCTACCTGGCCGCGGCGCCCGCATGCTGACCCGGCCAGCTATCGTGGCCCAATGCGCTCGAGGCTGGTCGTGCTGGTCTCCGGTGCTGGCACGAACCTGCAGGCGCTGCTCGATGCCTGCGCCGACCCTGGCTACGGGGCAGCGGTCGTCGCGGTGGGCGCTGACCGGGGCGAGATACCCGCGCTTGACCGGGCCGCCGCGGCCGGGATCCCGACCTTCGTGCACCGGGTCAGCGACTTTCCCAGCCGGCCAGGCTGGGACGCCGCTCTCACCGCGGCGTGCGCCGAGCACGAGCCCGACCTGGTGATCTCCGCGGGCTTCATGAAGCTGGTCGGCGGCATCTTCCTCGACCGCTTCGGCGACCGCTTCATCAACACCCACCCGGCCTTGCTACCGTCGTTCCCCGGCATGCACGGCGTGCGCGACGCGCTCGCCCACGGGGTGAAGCTGACCGGCTGCACGATCTTCCTGGTGGACGAGGGCACCGACAGCGGCCCGATCATCGCGCAGGCCGCGGTCCCGGTGCACGACGACGACGACGAGCCCGCGCTGCGCGAGCGTCTCCAGCAGGCCGAGCGGGCGCTGCTGGTGCAGACCGTCGGCCGGATGGTCAGCGAAGGGTGGTCCGTGCAGGGCCGGAAGGTGAGGATCGGCCGGTGACCAAGGTGGCGATCAGGCGCGCGCTGCTCAGCGTGTACGACAAGGCGGGCCTGCCGGAGCTGGCCACCGCCCTGCATGAGGCGGGCGTCGAGCTGGTGTCCACCGGCAACACGGCGGCGGCGATCGCCGCCGCCGGGCTGCCGGTCAGCACAGTCGAGCAGGTCACCGGGTTCCCCGAGTGCCTGGACGGCCGGGTGAAGACGCTGCACCCGGCGGTGCACGCGGGCCTGCTGGCCGACCTGGCCAGGCCGGAGCACCTGGCGCAGCTTGACCGGCTCGGCATCGCGCCGTTCGAGCTGCTGGTGTCGAACCTCTACCCGTTCGAGCAGACGGTGGCCAGCGGCGCGGCCGCCGCCGACTGCGTCGAGCAGATCGACATCGGCGGCCCCGCGATGATCAGGGCAGCGGCCAAGAACCACGCGACGATCGCGGTGATCACCAGCCCGGCTGGCTATCCGGACGTGCTGGCCGCGCTCGCCGCGGGCGGCTTCACCCTGGACCAGCGCAAGCGGCTTGCCGCCCGCGCGTACGCGCATACTGCCGGCTACGACGCCGCGGTCGCCTCCTGGTTCGCCGCCGACTACGCACCGGACCAGCTCGCCGCCGACACCGGCTGGCCGGCCCTGACCGCGGCGACCTGGAGCCGCAAGGACGTGCTGCGCTACGGCGAGAACCCGCATCAGCGGGCCGCGCTGTACGTCCGCGGCAGCACGGCCGAGGCTGGCGGCGAGGGCGGCATCGCCGCCGCCGAGCAGCTGCACGGCAAGGCCATGTCGTACAACAACTACGTGGACGCGGACGCGGCCAGGCGGGCCGTGTCCGACTTCGCCGAGCCGTGCGTGGCCATCATGAAGCACGCGAACCCGTGCGGCATCGCGCTCGGCGCCGACCTCGCCGAGGCACACCGCAAGGCATTCGACTGCGACCGGGTCTCTGCCTTCGGCGGGGTGATCGCGGCCAACGGCACCGTCACCGCGGCGATGGCCGCCCAGGTCGCCGAGATCCTGACCGAGGTGGTCATCGCGCCGGACTTCGAGCCATCGGCGGTCGAGATCCTGGCGGGCCGGAAGAACCTCAGGGTGCTGCGCTGCCCGCCGCCGCGGCGGGCGCACGGACCGGCGCCGAGCACGGCAGACTGGCGGCCGGTCAGCGGCGGCATGCTCATGCAGACGCCTGACCTGGTGGCCGAGCCTGGCGACGTGACCGGCGGCTGGCAGCTCGCCACCGGCGAGCCTGCCGATCAGGCCGCGCTGGCCGACCTGGAGTTCGGCTGGCGCGCCTGCCGGTCGGTGAAGTCCAACGCGATCCTGCTGGCGTCCGGGCTGGCCAGCGTGGGGATCGGGATGGGCCAGGTGAACCGGGTGGACTCCTGCCGGCTCGCGGTGCAGCGGGCCGGGCAGCGCGCGGCAGGCTCGGTCGCGGCGAGCGATGCCTATTTCCCGTTCCCCGACAACATCGAGGTGCTGGCAGCGGCCGGGGTCAGGGCCATCGCCGAGCCTGGCGGATCGGTGCGTGACGAGCAGGTGATCGCCGCCTGCCGGGCGGCCGGCATCACCTTGTACCTGACCGGCGTCCGGCACTTCTATCACTAGCCGGCCGGCCCGGCGGCTGGCCGGACCCGGCTAGCTGCCGAATCCGGGATTGTCCTGCTGCAGCACCCAGCCGTTACCGTCAGGGTCGGTGAAGGTACGCCAGCGGCCCCACGGCGCCTCCTGGGTCTTGTCGTCGGC
>JASHQL010000120.1 GCA_030039155.1 Streptosporangiaceae bacterium
CCTCGGCCGGCCGGCTGCCGGTGCCGGCCGGCTGGTCGCTGCTGACCGCCAGCGCGCACAAGTGGGGCGGGCCGGCCGGCGTCGGCGTCCTGGCGGTCAAGAAGGGCACCCGCTGGCGCACGCCGCTGCCGGTCGACGATCGCGAGGCGCGCCGGGTGCCCGGCTTCCCGAACGTCCCGGCGATCGTGGCCGCCGCGGCCGCGCTCGCTGCTTTTGAGCGGGAACGTGTGTCGCTCGACAGCGCGCTTCGCGCGCTCGTCGCCCGGATCAGGACGGCACTGCCCGCGCTCGTGCCCGATGTCGCCGTGCACGGCGATCCGGCAGGCTCGCTGCCGCACATCGTGACGTTCTCCTGCCTGTACGTCGACGGCGAGGCGCTGGTCACCGAGCTGGACAAGGCCGGGTTCTCGGTGTCGTCAGGCAGCGCCTGCGTGTCCGACACCGAGCAGCCAAGCCACGTGCTCGCGGCGATGGGCGTGCTTACCCATGGCAACGTCCGGGTATCGCTTCCGCGTGGCACCAGCGCGGAGTCGGTCGGGCAGTTCCTTAGCGTGCTGCCCGGCATCGTCTCGCGAGTGCGCGACGCCCTCGGCGCGCCTGGCGACCGGAATCTGGAGGTAACCGCGTGACCCCCCAGCAGCACGCGGCCGGACAGCAGGCTGCCGCCCCCGCCCCGATGCTGACGATCGACGCGCTCGGCAAGAAGTGCCCGATCCCGATCATCATGCTGGCCGAGCGGATCAGGGAGGTGCCGATCGGCCAGACAGTCGAGGTGCTCGCCGACGACCCGGCGGCCAAGTCCGACCTGCCGGCCTGGTGCGCGCTCAAGTCGCAGGAGTTCGTCAGGACCGCCGACCTGGCCGATGGCTGGTCGTTCGTGGTGCGCCGGATGTACTAGCGCTCCCCTGGTTCGTCGACCGCCTGGAATCGCTCGGCGAATCGCGGGTCCGACTCCCACCAGGGCCGCTGCTCGGCCGGCCCGGCAGGCTGGCCTCCGGCCACGGCCAGGCTGGCCGCCTGCTCGGCTTCTTTCGCGTCGAGCTCCGCGTCGATGACCTTCGCCTCGGCGGCGTCCTCGCGCATCATCGCGATCAGCTGGGCGGCCAGGAACGGCAGCCCGACGATGTCGCCGAGTATCCACAGCACGCCGCCGCCCAGTACCTGGTCGGTGCTCAGGCTCGGGCCCCACGGCCTGGCCAGCGCGTGGTAGTAGGCGCCGGCGATCAGGCTGGTGTCGGAGATGACGGCAAGGCCGAGCACCGCGTCGCCGATCACCTCGGCCGCGGTGATCCACAGCGCCACCACGTACGGGTACGCCTTCGGCACCGGGTCGACCCGCAGCAGCGTCCAGAAGAACACGAAGCCGGGGATGGCCAGCGCCACATGGGTCAGCTCGGCGACCGCGGTGGAGTGGAAGCCCGCCGCGTACCACGGCGTGAAGTAGACCAGGAACGGGGTGAGCACCAGCACGAACGTGGTGATCGCCGGGAACGTCGCCAGCCTGGCCGGCCTGCTCTCGATCGCCGCTCGCAGCCGCGCGCCGGTCTTCGGCGCGGCCGCGATGAACAGCGACAACGGCCGGCCGAGCGCCAGGAACAGCGGGATCAGCAGCAGGAACAGGACCGTCTGCACGGCCCTGACGTAGAACAGCACGCTGGCGTAGACGCCGACGAAGGACATGGTCGCGATCACGATGGTGGCCATGGCGAGCCCGCAGAACGCGATCGTCCGCCCGACCGACCACAACTCCCCCGCCCGCCGTACTCGGCGCAGGCAGACCAGGTAGCTGCCGCCCAGGATCACGATGGCCGCGCACGCCCACGGGTCGAATCGCCAGGCCGTCAGCGCCACGGTCATCGTCAGTTCGGCAGGACCGTGGTAGGCCTGTGGCATGGCAGCTGGCACGTGGCCACGTTACCGCGCGTCCGCGCAACGCCTTGGTCGGGCTACCGCTGCCACCACGTCAGCAGGACCCAGAACACGACGTTGGTGCGGAGACTGAGGAGAACTGGATGGCGAAGATCAATCGGCTCAGAGCGGCCGTGGCGCTGGCCGGCGCGGTTGGCCTCACGGCCGGCGGGCTGGCGCTGGCGGGCGCGGCGCAGGCCGCGCAGCGGACGACCATCGCGGGCACCCACCCGGCCTGGGCGGTCCGGGCCAACCGGACCGGCAAGGCCGTGACCAGCGGAACCGTCAGCACCAGGGTGTACCTGGCGCCGCGTGACATGGCCGGGCTGACCGCGCTGGCCACCGCGGTGTCCACGCCGGGCAATGCCAGCTACCGGCACTTCCTCGGCCCGGCCCAGCTGCAGAGGAGGTACGGCAGGACCAGCGCCCAGATCGGCGCGGTGAAGTCCTGGCTGACCGGGTCTGGCCTGCGGATCACCGGGGTCAGCGACCACGTCGCCGACGGCTACGTGGCGGCGCGCGGCAGCCTGGCCGCGGCGAGCCGGGCGTTCGGGGTCAGCTTCGCCGACTACCGGCTGCCAGGCCAGGGGGTCGTGCGCGGCCCCGAGCAGGCGGCCAGCGTGCCAGCCAGCGTGGCCGGGTCGGTGCTGTCGATCAGCGGGCTGAGCACCGCACGCCAGTTCATGCGGCCGGAAAGCCAGTTGCCGAAGCCGCCGCAGAATTACTGGATCGCCAAGCCGTGCGGCGCCTACTACAACCAGAAGCTGGCCGTGGGCAAGCCCAAGGCGTACGGCAAGCACTGGCCGTGGGCGGTCTGCGGGTACACGCCGAAGCAGATCCGCGCCGTGTACGGGGTCACCGCCTCCGGCATGACCGGGACAGGCCAGACCGTCGCGGTCGTGGACGCGTACGCGTCGCCGACCATGCAGCACGACGCCGACACCTTCAGCACGCTGGTCGGCGACCAGCCGTTCGCGCCTGGCCAGTACCAGCAGTACCTGCCGGCCAAGTTCACCGACATCAAGTCGTGCGGCGCCGCCGGCTGGTACGGCGAGGAGACGCTGGACGTGGAGTCGGTACACGACATGGCACAGAACGCGAACGTCAGGTTCGTGGCGGCGGCCAGCTGCAACGACCCGGATCTGGCCGACGCCCTCGCCTACATCGTGAATAACCACCTGGCCAGCATCGTCAGTGACTCCTGGGGCGACACACAGGCAGGGGCGGCGGGCTTCACCGACGTCTATCACCTGATCTTCGTGGCCGGCGCCGCCGAGGGCATCGAGTTCATGTTCTCGTCAGGCGACAACGGCTACGAGGCACCGGGCGAGGACCCCGGCTATTCCAGCCATCGCCAGGTGGACTACCCCACCTCGGACCCGTTCGTGACCTCGGTGGGCGGCACCAGCCTGGCCATCGGCAAGCACGACAACTACCTGTTCGAGACCTCCTGGGGCACCATGCTCGACCAGCTCGGCACGAAGGGCACCAGCGGCACGCACTGGCAGTACCCGCCGCCAGGCAAGTACCCCGCCTGGTACGACGGGTCGAGCGGCGGCGGCACCTCCACGCTGTACCAGCAGCCCTGGTACCAGCAGGGCGTGGTGCCAAGCTCGCTGTCCACCAGGCTGCCGTCGGGCGCGACCAGCCCGACCCCGATGCGCGAGGTGCCCGACGTGTCCGCGTACGCCGACCCGGCGACCGGCATGCTGGTCGGCGAGACCTCGCTGCTGCCGGACGGCAAGTACGGGTTCGCGCTGTCCAGGATCGGCGGCACCAGCGTGTCCTGCCCGACGTTCGCCGGCATCGAGGCGGACGCGCAGCAGGCGGCCGGCCACCCGCTCGGGTTCGCCAACCCGGCGATCTACGCCAGGTACGGCACGTCCGCGTTCCGCGACGTGACCGACCATCCGCTCGGCCCTGGCCTGCTGGCCCAGGTCAGGGACAACTACACCAACCCGTACACGCGCAAGGGCCCGCTGCTGTACTACCTGCGCACGCTCGGGGTGGATGGCGAGGGCGCCGCCGCGCTGCACGCGACCGTCGGCTATGACGACGCCACCGGCGTCGGCTCGCCGTGGAACTACATCGAGTCCTTCAAGCACCACTAGCGGGAACTCGCTGTTCCCTGGCCTGGCGCGACAGCCAGGTCAGGGAACGGCAGGCCGCTCGTGCTTCTCGTTCCCGCCCCTGAAACGGCTAGCGCAGATGGGCGGTCAGGTCGTCGGCGGCGGCCTGCCCGTACGCGCGCTTGCACCGTTCTGTGAGCCCGGCCGGGCTGACCAGGTACTCCTGCGGCCCGGTGGTCTCCAGCGCGGCGACCGCCATCAGGTTGCCGAGCTGGCCGGCCCGCTCCAGGCCGAGGCCCCAGGCCGCGGCCGCGAGGAAGCCGGACCTGAACGCGTCGCCCGACCCGGTCGGCTCGCGCGGCGCGGCGTCGGGCACCGGGCCGACCACGATCGGCTGCTCCCCCGCCCGCTCCACCCGGACTCCGGCAGCGCCCAGCGTGGTGACCTTCGTGCCGACCTGCCCGGTCAGCTCGGCCGCCGACCAGCCGGTCTTGTGCTCGGCCAGGCTCGCCTCGTACTCGTTGCAGAACAGGTAGGCGGC
>JASHQL010000121.1 GCA_030039155.1 Streptosporangiaceae bacterium
ATGATGATCGCGGCGCTTGGCTCGGAGGCGGTCACTGCGCCCGGACGGCTGTACAGCGAGTACGAGAACGCGATCGGCACCGGCCAGGTGCACCTGTGGTTCGACCGGCCCGACGGCGGCTGGACGGCGCCTGCGGCGTGACGCCGACCGGCCGTGCCGCGCGACGGTTGGAGTTTTAGTACCAATCGACTAGCACCAGAACTCCAAACGTCGCTACGTGGAGCAAGGAGAGGCATGCCTGAGTACCGGAGGATCCTGCTGGACGGAGCCGCGGTGCAGGTCGTCCGCGACGGTGACGAGCTGGCCGCCGGCGACGGCCGCCGAGTGGCGGCCGCCGACGCGGTGCACCTGCCGCCGGCGCGGCCCACGAAGATCGTCGCCGTGCACCTGAACCATCACAGCCGGGTGACCGAGTTCGGCGCCCGGCTGCCGGCTGCGCCGACGTACTTCCACAAGCCCACCTCGGCGCTGGTCGGGCACGGCGGCGCGGTGGTCAGGCCGGCCAACTGCAAGTACCTGAACTACGAGGGCGAGGTTGCCATCGTGATCGGGCGGACCTGCCGGAACGTGTCGCAGGCTGAGGCGGCCGGGTACATCGCCGGCTACACCATCGGCAACGACTTCGGCCTGCACGACTTCAGGGACACCGACGCGGGCTCGATGCTGCGGGTCAAGGGCTCGGACACCATGGCGCCGCTCGGCCCTGGCCTGGTCACCGACTGGGACTTCCGCGGCAAGCGGCTGCGCACGTACGTGAACGGTGCGCTGGCGCAGGACGGCTCGACCGACGAGATGCAGTGGGACATGCACTACCTGGTCGCGGACATCGCGCGGACCATCACGCTGTACCCGGGCGACGTGCTGTTGTCCGGCACTCCGGCCAACTCCCGGCCGGTTGCACCTGGTGACGTGGTCGAGGTCGAGGTAGACGGGCTCGGCAGGCTGCGCAACCACGTGGTGGCTGGCCCGCTGCCGGTCCGTGCCGAGCTTGGCGCGCAGCCGTCGGAGAGCGAAGAAGTGGTGTCCACCGCGCTCGGCGGGGACTGGGAGTTCCGCGGCATCAGGCCGCCGGCCAGGTCGTGAGCCCCGGGCCATGATGCCGGCGCCGCGGATGTGCCTGGTCCTCAGCGAGAACTGGACCATGACCGCCGGCCGGGACCTGGCCGCGCTGGTCCGCTGGGCGCGGGAGGCCGAGGACGCGGGCTTCGACTCGGTGATGATCAGCGAGCACATCGTGCTCGGCAGGTCGGCGGGGGCCGCCGGGGTGATGGCCAATCCGCGCGAGTACGCGCTGCCAGGCAACCAGGACCCGGCCACGCCCTGGCCGAGCTCGCTGGTGCTGCTGTCCGCGATCGCGGCGGTCACCAAGCGGATCAGGCTGGTGGCGGGTGCCGTCATCGCGCCGCTGCGGCATCCGCTGCTGCTGGCCCGCGAGCTTGGCTCGCTTGACCTGGTCAGCGGCGGGCGGCTGGTGGTGCTGCCGACGGTGTCCTGGCTGGCCGAGGAGTACCAGGCGCTCGGCGTGCCGTTCGGCTCCCGCGGCGACTTGCTTGACGAGCACCTGGCCGCGTGGGCGGTGCTGTGGCGGGACACCCCGGCCAGCTTCGCCGGGGCGCACTACTCGTTCACCGACGTGTACCTGGAGCCGAAGGCCTACCGGCCAGCCGGGCCTTCGCTGTGGCTCGGCGGCGCCGGCATGCACCGGCGGATGACCTCGCGGATCGTGCAGTACGGCGCCGGCTTCAACCCGCTGGGACGGCCGGCCGAGGCGGAGATGGCGAGGTTGTGGCAGGCCATGGACGCGGCCGGCCGGCCGCGGGACAGCCTGGAGCTGGTCGGCGGCACCCGCGCGGTGTTCCCCGATGCCCGCAGCACCGCCGACCTGGGCCAGGCGCTGGCCTCGATCCCGGACCAGATGGCGGCCGGCTTCAGCACGTTCTGCATCAAGCCGTCCCAGTTCACCGACGATCCGGCTGATGTGGCCAGGTTCTGCCGGGACGTGGTCGGCCGGGTCAGCCGGTTCAGGGTCTGACCGGCGCGCGCGGGTGCTGGGTCTGAGCGGCGGGCGCGCCGGCTCTGGGGATCAGCCGGGTGCGCCGGTGTTCGGGATCAGCCGGGTGCGCCGCCCTTGGGGCGGCTGCTGACCTCGATGGTGCCCTTGTAGGCGATGCCGCGCACGTGCACGACCGGCGCGTCGTTCGGCAGCCGCGCCTCCAGGTCCTCCTCCGGCGACCAGCCCTTGCTCACCCCGAACCCGTCGAGTTCCACCCGCACCCCCGGCGGCACCAGCACGTCGACCCTGGACTTGTACGCGACTGCCCTGATCGTGGTGACCGGCTCGGTCAGCTCGGCAGCGCGCAGGTCAAGCCAGCCCGAGCCCTTGTAGATCACCGAGGTGAACCTGCCTGGCACCCGCCAGCGCCCGCCCCGCCTGACCGAGCTCTTATAGGCGATCGCCCGCCTGCCCGGCCTGCGCACCGGGACGGCAACGGCAGTTCCTGGCTTGTCGGCCGCCGCCGCAGGCAGGTCGGTGGTGAGCACGTCCAGATCGGCGCTGGTGCGCGCGGTCAGCGCCGCCCGCATCCGGTGATCGAATTCGTCGTCGTCAAGCCGGCCCTCGGCGAACGCCTGCTGCAACCGCTGCGCGACAGCGTCCCTGTCCTGGTCAGACACCCGGATGGCCGGCGCGCTGCCCGGCACAGGCTGGTCTGGCGATTGCATCGGGTGCCTCCGAGGATCGAGATGTATCTTAATTTAGCGCAGTGTCGATGAGTCCCATAGAGGTTCATGCCCGTGAAGACGTCACCGTCGGCCGAGCAGATGCTCGCCGATATCAAGACCATCGTCGGCTTCGGCATCAGGCGACCTGGCTATCCGGCCGACCGCCAGGCAGCGGACTGGGCGGCGCGGCGGTTCACCGAGATCGGGCTGCAGTCTGTCGCGCTCGAGCCGGTCGAATTGCCGATGTGGCAGCCGGGCGCGGCCACGCTTACGGCGTGGCCAGCCGGCGAGCCGGCCGCTGCGCAGCGGTTCGCCGGCTTCCCGCTGCCCTACACCAGGGCCTGCACCGACCTGGAGGCCGACCTGGTGGATGCCGGCAGCCCCGAGGTGCGCGGCCAGATCGTGGTCGAGCCGCTGACCCTCATCGACCTGCCCCAGTCGGTGCTGCGGGAGACGGCGACCTTCAGCTTCGACCCGGACGGCGAGTTCGACACGCTGGTCCAGACGCTGCCGTTCGGGCCGGGCTTCAACAGCGTCGGCGACACCGCGGTCGAGGCCGGCGCCGCCGGGTATGTCGGCATCCTGACCGGGTTCCCCTGGGAGACCGCCGACTACTACGTGCCGTATGACGCGGTGCAGCGCCCGCTGTCGGCGTTGTGGCTGAGCCGGCGCGACGGCGCGCGGCTGGCCGAACTGCTGCGGGCCGGCCGCTGCCGCGGGCGGCTGACCGTCGAGGCCACGTGCAGCACCGTCGGCTGCCACAACGTGCTGGGCCAGCTACCAGGGCCGGGCGACCAGACGGTGATCATCGGCTCGCATCACGACGCACCCTGGGCGTCGGCGGTGGAGGACGCGAGCGGCATGGCGCTGGTGCTCGCCCAGGCCGCCTACTGGGCCAGCGTGCCGGCCGCTGACCGGCCGCACAACCTGACGTTCCTGCTCACCGCCGGGCATATGGCCGGGGGCGCCGGCACCAGGTCGTTCGTCGACCGGCACGCGGACAGCCTGCCGCGGGTGGTGCTCGAAGTGCACCTGGAGCACGCCGCGATGCAGGTGACCGGGGATGGCGAGCGGCTCGAGCCAACCGGGCAGCCAGAGCCGCGCTGGTGGTTCACCAGCACCGAGCCCGGCCTGCAGGCCGCGGTTGCCGATGCGCTGCGCCGGGAGGACCTGCGCCGATCGCTGGTGCTGAAGCCGACAGTGTTCGGCGAGTCGCCGACCACCGACGGCAGCGCGTTCTACCTAGCCGGCGTGCCGATCGTGCAGTTCCTCACCGCGCCCATGTACCTGTTCGACTCGGCGGACACCGTCGACAAGATCCACGTGCCGAGCCTGGAGCCGGTCAGCCGCGCGGCGATCCGGATCATCGAGTCCGTCCGCGGCCGCACGGCCGCGCAGCTCAGGGCGTCGGTGACCGAGCCGGCTGCCGGGCCGCCCGGCTAGCTCGGCCGGGCTAGCCGACCCGGCTAGCCGCCCGGCCGGCAGTCTCAGGCCGCGGTCAGGCTCAGGTACAGGCTCGCGGTCTGTGCCGCGATCGCGGCCCAGCTGAACTCGGCCACCGCGCGCCGCCGCCCGGCACTGCCGAACTGCGCAGCCCGCGCCGGATCTGCGATCAGCGCGTTCAGCGCCCCGGCCAGCGCCGCCTCGTCGCCAGGCGGCACCAGCAGCCCGGTCTGGCCGTCGGCCACCACCTCAGGAATGCCGCCGACCGCCGATCCGACCACCGCGGTGCCGCAGGCCATCGCCTCCAGGTTCACGATGCCGAGCGGCTCGTACAGCGACGGGCAGGCGAACACCGTGGCGTGGCTGAGGATCTGGATCACCTCGGGCCTCGGCAGCATCTGCGGCACCCAGATGACGCCGGTTCTGGCCGCGCTGAGCTGGCTGACCAGCGCGGTCACCTCGGCCTGGAGCTCGGCGGTGTCGGCCTGGCCGGCCAGCAGCACCAGCTGCGCGGCCGGATCGAGGCTGGCCGCGGCGCGCAGCAGCACCGGCACGCCCTTCTGCCTGGTGATCCGGCCGACGAAGACGACCGAGGGGCGGGCCGGGTCGATCCCGTACCTGCGGAGCACCTCGGTGCCGGCGTCCGGCGCGTACTCGACGGTGTCGATGCCGTTCCTGATCACATGCACCCGGCGCGGCTGCACGGCCGGGTAGGCGGCCAGGATGTCGGCGCGCATTCCGGCCGACACCGCGACTACCGCGTCTGCGGCCTCGATGGCGGTCCGCTCGCTCCAGCACGACAGCGCATAACCGCCGCCGAGCTGCTCGGCCTTCCACGGCCGCAGCGGCTCGAGCGAGTGCGCGGTCAGCACGTGCGGGATCCCGTACAGCATCGCGCTGAGGTGCCCGGCCAGGCCGGCGTACCAGGTGTGCGAGTGCACCAGCTCGGCGCCGCTGACCGCCGCGGTCATGGACAGCTCGGCTGACATGGTCTGCAGCGCGCTGTTGGCCGCTGGCAGGCCGCACGGCCGGTGCGCGACCGCGCCTGGCCGGTCCTCGCCCTGGCAGTGCACGGTGAGCTGGACCAGCCGGCTGAGCTCCCGCGACAGGTACTCCACGTGCACCCCGGCACCGCCGTACACCTCGGGCGGGTACTCCCTGGTCAGCATCGCCACCCGCAGCCTGGCCGCGTCCTGCGCGGTGCCGGCCGGGCGGGACGACCCCGCTATCCCCCCCGACTTCACAGCGGGACTGCCTGGCCCTTGCCGACCACGGTGATGCCGTCGGCGGAGACCACGAAGCCGCGAGCCCTGTCCTGCTCCTTGTCCACCCCGACCACGGCGTTGTCGGGGACGATCACGTTCTTGTCCAGGATGGCGTTCTCCACCACCGCGTGCCGGCCGATCGTGGTGTTGTGCAGCAAGACCGCCCGCTCGACCCTGGACCAGCTGTTCACCCGCACGCCAGGGGACAGCACCGAGTCGCGTACCAGCCCGCCGGACACGATCACCCCGTTGCTCACCACGCTGTTCAGCGCCCTGCCGATCCGGTCGCCGCTGTCGTGCACGAACTTGGCCGGCGGCTGCGACGGCACGTGCGTCAGGATCGGCCACCGCTCGTTGTACAGGTTGAACACCGGGTGCACCGCGCACAGGTCCATGTGCGCGTCGAAGTAGGAATCGAGCGTGCCGACGTCGCGCCAGTAGCCGGAGTCCCGCTCTTCCGCGCCAGGCACGTGATTGTCCAGGAAGTCGTAGACCTTCGCGGTGCCCTCGCGGACCAGCATCGGCGCGATGTCGCCGCCCATGTCGTGCCGGCTGCCGTCGTCGGCGGCGTCCTGCTTGAGCGCCTCCACCAGCACGTCGGTACTGAACACGTAGATGCCCATGGACGCGAACGCGCGCGCAGGATCACCTGGCATGGCCGGCGGGTTCGCCGGCTTCTCCAGGAACGCCTCGATGGTGCAGCCGTCGGCCGCGGTCTGGATCACGCCGAACGCGGTGGCCTCGTCGATTGGCACCGGCAGCGCCGCCACCGTCAGCCCGGCGCCAGACTCGATGTGGTAGTCGATCATCTGCACCGGGTCCATCCGGAACACGTGATCGGCGCCGAACACCACCACGATGTCGGGCTGGTCGTCGAAGATCAGGTTCAGCGACTGGTAGATGGCGTCCGCGGAGCCGGTGTACCAGTGCGGGCCGAGCCGCTGCTGGGCGGGCACCGGCGTCACGTAGTTGCCGAGCAGGCTGCTCAGCCGCCAGGTGGTGGTGATGTGCCGGTCAAGGCTGTGGCTCTTGTACTGGGTCAGCACGCAGATCCGCCGCATGCCGCCGTTGACCAGGTTGGAGAGCGCGAAATCGACCAGCCGGTACAGCCCGCCGAACGGGACTGCGGGCTTGGCCCGGTCGGCGGTCAGCGGCGCGAGCCGCTTGCCTGCCCCGCCGGCCAGCACGATGGCAAGGACGCGGTAATCGGCGGGCATGGCCACCTCCAGGTGGTCAGGCTGGCGGCTCCTCTGGCGACTCCTCGATACTTTCGCTGCCGCCGCGGCTGGCAAACCTGGTCGCGAGCATCCGGGCGGTGTGCACCCCCGCACCGAGCACCAGCCCCCACACCACGGCCTCGCGCAGCGCGACCTGCGGGTCCTCGGGATGCTCAGGCGGCTCCTTGCCGGTGATCTTCTTCCAGGCGAAGAAGAGCAGCTTGCGGGCCGCGAACGCGGCAATCGCGCCGATGATCGCGTTGGTCAGCTTGTTGGTCCCGCCGGACCGCTTGCCAGGCATCGCAGCTCCCTCCTCGCCCCGCTGGGACGATCATCCCACGGCGGTGCCGTCGGCTGCGGCTGGCGTCCTTGAGTTTTCGATTGCGTCGGCCAGCTCGGCGGGCCGCCTGGTGGCGATCAGCCAGTACGGCGGGTCATTGTCGTCCAGGCTGGCCACGTAGACAGCCTCGTGCAGGTACGGCCTGAGCAGCAGTGCCGCCGCCGGGTCGGCCCGCGGCCCGCGCATCGCCTGGGCCTGCTTCTGGTCGAGCGCGCGTACCTCGCCGGTCTCGGCCAGTGGCACCCTGAGCTTGCCGGCCCGCAGCTGGCCGTCGGTCACCTCGATCGAGACCTGGCCATAGGGCAGCAGCAGCACGGCGAGCCCGGCCAGCAGGCCGACATACACCACCAGGCCGATCAGCAGGCTGAATCCGCCCCAGACGATCGACCCGAAGGTAAGGACGGTGAACAGGCCGCCAAGCCACCAGGAAATTGGCACGCTCAGCCGCTCGTGGTACACGCGCATGGCATAACCGTAGTTGGTTACATGTACTGCATGACGGGCCGAGGGACCTCAGGCGCCGATCCAGCCGATCAGCCGGGCGCTGACGGGACACGGCAGCCCGCCGGCCCGGTGGCCGAGCCGGATGGCGGCACGGCCACCGGCCAGCCAGGA
>JASHQL010000122.1 GCA_030039155.1 Streptosporangiaceae bacterium
GCGGCCCCCGTGAGCACAGATGACACCGCCGCAGATGACAAGTCAGCTGAAGATCCCAGGAGAGGGACGGTCGGGATGATCAAGTCGAATCGAGATGGCCGGCGCCGCCTCCGCAACCGTGCGGCCGGCGCCTGCCTCGCTACCGCTTTGCTCGCACTCGCGGCCTGCAGCTCGGCGAACGCCGGCTCCTCGGCCGACCTGAGCACCAGTGCCGCGGCCGCCGCGTTCCAGACCTTCAAGGTCGCGGCCCCAGGGTCGCGCACCAACCTGTACGTCGGCGACCAGGCGGGCACGGTCAACCACTGGATCGCCGCGCTCGTCCAGGAAGGCCTGGTGTCGCCGGCCGGGAACGGCACCTACAAGCCGGCCCTCGCGACGAGCTGGACCGAGCCCAATGCGACGACCTACGTCTTTACCATCAGGAGCAACGCCAGGTTCCAGAACGGCGCCCTGCTCACCCCGGCTGACGTCGTCTACAGCATCGAGTTCGCCGAGTCACCGAAGGACTCGCCGGAGACCTCGTATTACCTCGAGGACCTCAAGAGCGTCGCCCAGACCGGCCCGCACCAGGTCACGGTGAAGCTCAAGGCACCGCAGAACGGGTTCCTCGGCAGCCTGAGCACGGCCGGCGGCCTGTGGGTCAGTTCGGAGAGCTACCTGAAGGCGCACGCCAGCGACCTCGGCACGGCCACCGGCCTCATCCTGGGGACCGGACCGTACAAGGTCACCAAGTTCGTCCCCGACGAGGGCGTCTGGCTCACCCGCGTCAGCACCTGGTGGGGCGGCGTGCCGAAGATCAAGAACATCGTCGTCACCTTCTACAACGACGACAGCGCCGAGTACCTGGCCGCGAAGTCCGGCGCGATCGACCTGGCGTTGTGGATCATGCCGACGCAAGAGCGCGAGTGGAACAGCCTGAGCGGCTTCTACGTCACCAACGCGACCGAGGCTTCGTACGTCGGCCTTGTCTTCAACCCGAACGTGGCGCCGTTCAGCGACATCCATGTCCGGCAGGCCATCGCCGACGCGTTCGACAAGCAGACGTTCGTGCAGGATGTGCTCAAGGGCGGTGACTCCCAGGTCGCTACCGGCATCAGCGCGCCCATCGAGTTGCTCGGCGCATACAGCCAGGCGCAGGCCTCGGCCCTGCTGGCTGCCCTCCCGCAGGACCACTACAGCCTGGCCGCCGCCAGGCACGAGCTGGCCGAGTCGAAATACCCGCACGGCTTCACCGCGACGCTGGACTGGCCGAACAACGGGCCGCAGCTCGGGCTGGCCGCGCAGGTCCTGGCGGCCAACCTCGCCAAGATCGGCATCACCCTCAAGGTGACCGAGGTCCCGATTGCCGAGTGGCTCGGCAGCTTCAGCAACTCCAAGGTCGGGCTGAACTTCATGTGGAACCAGGTGGCCACCGGCGACATGGCCGAGTACGTCTCGGTGCTGCTCGGCCCAGGCAACCCGTCCTTCTACACCAGCCCGCAGGTCACCGCGCTGCTGAAGGAAGAGAACGCGCAGGCAAATCCGCAGAAGCGGGCGCAGGAGATCATCGCGCTCAACAAGCTGGCCGACACCACTGACCTGCTGGACGTCCCGCTCTGGTACGAGCCGGTCGGCATGGCATTCAAGGACGGCCTCGGCATCCACCACTACACCTACGCCACCTTCTTCGGACCGTGGGCGGCGGGCATCTACCGGACGGCGGGCTGACCGAGGTGACTGCCCCCGCAGATGTGGCCTCGCCGGCCCTGGCAATGCCGGTCAGGGGGCGCTCGACGGCCTCGGCCGTGGCAAGGCTCATTGCCTGGCGGGTGACCGGCGCGGTCGTGCTGCTGGCCGTGATCTCGGTGCTGGTGTTCCTGCTGACCTACCTCAGCCCTGGCAACATCATCAAGAACATCACCGGGATCCGGCCGGTCAGCCCGCACATCGTGGCAGAGCTGCGCGCCGAGTACGGCCTGAACCAGCCGCTGGCTGTGCAGTACCTGCACTGGCTCGGCAGGTTCGTCACCGGCAACTTCGGCCGGTCCATCGAGGACCAGACGTCTGTCTCCCAGCTGTTCTCCGAGCGGGTGGGCGTCACGCTGCTGCTGTGCGGCATGGCATTCGCGCTGGCAGTGGTGGTGTCCATCCCGCTCGGCGTGCTCGCCGCGGTACGCGTCGGCGGGCTGCTTGACCGGCTGATCTCGGTCACCTCGGTGATCGGCCTGAGCGCGCCGGCCTTCGCCGTCGGGCTCATCCTGCTCTATGTCTTCTCGTACTTCCTGCCGATCTTCCCCTCGTCCGGCTCCGGGCAGGGGCTGGCCGACACCGTTTATCACCTCACCCTGCCCGCCGTCACGCTCGCGGTCGGTGTCGGCGCCTACATCGTCCGGCTGACCAGGACCGCGATGACTCGCGAACTGCGCTCGGACTACGTCACGTTCGCGCGAGCCAGGGGGCTTGGCAGCCAGCGCATCATGTGGACCGCGCTGCGCAACGGCATCATTCCGGTCATCACCACGATGGGCTTGGTGCTGTCGTTCATGGTCGGCTCCACGATCCTGGTGGAAACCACGTTCACGCTGCCCGGCCTCGGCATGCTGCTGCAGAGCTCGGTCGAATACAAGGACTTCGCGGTCGTCCAGTTCCTGACGCTGTTCTTCGCGACGATCATCGTCCTGGTCATGCTGGCAGTCGACCTGTCCTACCTGGTCCTCAGCCCCGAGTGGCGCTGGCAGCTGCGCAGATGACCGCGGACCTGCTGACAACGGTGGCCGCGCCGGGCGTGCGCGCCAGGAGGCGGCCGGTCACCCTGGTGACCTGCCTGGTCATCCTCGGCCTCGCCCTGTTCGCGGCGTTGTTCGGTCACCTGCTGTACCCGTCAGCCACGCAGGTGAACGTGCTGCAGGCGCAACTGCCGCCTGGCAGCCCCGGCCACCTGCTCGGCACCGATCAGCTTGGCCGGGACATCGTCGCGCTGAGCGTGGCCGGAACCGCCTCGACCCTGATCGGGCCGCTGGTGGTAGCCGGCGGCTCGATGCTCCTCGGCACGTTCTTCGGGCTGCTGGCCGGATTCTGGCAGGGCAAGACCGACTTCCTGCTCAGCCGGCTCACCGACCTGCTGCTTGCCCTGCCGGTGGTGCTGCTCGGCGTCGTGGTGGCCGGCATCTTCGGCGCGAGTTACTGGTGGACCACCGTGCTGCTGATCGTGGTGTTCGCCCCCTACGACATCCGCATCGTGCGGGCCGGGGTGATCGAGCAGGTGACCAAGCCATACGTCGAGTCGGCGCGGCTGCTGCGGCTGTCACCCTGGCGGATCATGCTGCGGCACCTGCTGGTCAACCTGTGGCCACTTGAGCGCACGAACTTCCTGCTGAACTACGCCAACGCGATCATCGCCATGTCCGCGCTCTCCTTCCTTGGCGTGGGCGTGCAGCAGGGCACGGCCAACTGGGGCAGGCAGCTCATCGACGGTGAGCAGATCCTGTTCAGCAACCCGGCGGCCTCCATAGCGCCTGCCGTGCTGATCATCGTGGTCGCGTGCGCGGTCAACCTGCTGGCGGACGCGCTGAACGCCGACGACCGGAAGGCGGCAGGCCGGTGATCGTCGCCGAGCGGGCAGAGCGCGCCGAGGTCCGCGCCGAGTCGCTGACCGTGACCGGGCCCGCGGGCGACATCGTGCGGGACCTGTCGTTCTCGATCCGGCTCGGGCAGACGCTCGGCATCGTGGGCGAGTCCGGCTCAGGAAAGTCACTCACGGCGAAGGCGGTCAGCGGCCTGCTGCCGGCCGGGCTGCACGCAACCGGCACCGTGGCGATCGCCGGAACCGACGTCGCGCTGCCCGGCTCGCCCCAGGCCTGGCGGAAGCTGCGTGGCGCGGGCGTCACGCTGCTGCTGCAGGATCCGTTCACCAGCCTCAGCCCGGTGCACCGCTGCGGCGACCAGATCGCCTGGACCCTGCAGGCCCGCATCGGCCGCCAGGCCAAGGGGACCAGGAAGGAAATCCGCGCGAAGGTCATCCAGCATCTCGATGAGGTGAACCTGCCAGCGATCGTGGCCAGGCGCTACCCGGGTGAACTGTCCGGCGGCATGCGGCAGCGAGCGGCCATCGCCGCGGCACTGGCGGCCAGCCCGCGGCTGCTGATCGCCGACGAGCCGACGACGGCGCTGGACGCTTCCAACCAGAAGGACGTGCTGGAGCTGCTCGCGAGCCTGCAGCGCGAGCACGGCATGGCCATGGTGCTGATCTCCCATGACCTCGGGCTGGTCCGCGGCGTCACCGACGAGGTGCTGGTCATGTACGCGGGCCTGGCGGTGGAGCAAGGGCCGACAGCGGCCGTACTGAGCAAGCCGGTGCACCCGTACACCGCCGGGCTGCAGGCATCGGACCCGCCGATGGACCGGCGGCTGCAGCGGCTGATCGTCATTCCCGGCCGGGTGCCAGAGCCAGGTCGCCGGCCGGCCGGCTGCAGTTTCGCGGACCGGTGCTCGATGGCATCCGCGGCATGCCGCCGCGCCGAGCCGCGGCTCGAGCCGGCCGCGGACGGGCGCGCCGTCGCGTGCTTCAACAGCCGCGGCCCGATCGCGCTGGCGGCTCCCGCCGCGGTTGACGAGCGCTGGCAGCGCGGCGACGATGCTCCGCTGCTGCGGGCGCACCACGTCGTGAAGAGCTTTGCCGGGCAGCTTGCCCTGCACGGCGTCAGCATCGAAGTGCACAACGGCGAGTCGGTCGGCATCGTCGGTGAGTCCGGGTCAGGCAAGACGACCCTGGCTCGCTGCATCGCCGGGCTCGAGCGGCCGGACAGCGGCGAGATCCTGTACCGCGGCACGACGCTGACCCGCGAGCGCCGGACCGCGAACCAGATCCAGGTCGTCTTCCAGGATCCGTACTCGGCGCTCAACCCGAAGATGCGGATCGGCGCCGCGATCGCGGAGGCGCTTCGCACGAGCCGCAGCGAGCGGCCGCGCACCGTCGCTGACCTGCTCGACATGGTCGGGCTGCCGGCTGCGTTCGTCCGGCGGTACCCGTCCGAGCTGTCCGGCGGCGAGCGCCAGCGCGTCGCCATCGCCCGCTCGCTGGCACCCGACCCCGAGCTGCTGATCTGCGACGAGTCAGTGTCCGCCCTTGACGTGTCCGTGCAGGCGCAGATCCTCAACCTGCTCTCCGACCTGCGCCAGGAACTCGGCCTGTCGCTGCTGTTCATCTCCCATGACCTCGCGGTCGTGCGGCAGATCAGCGACGCGATCTACGTCATCCAGGCCGGGCGCATTGTGGAGTCAGGCCTGACCAGGGACGTGCTGCGCGCTCCGCGGCAGGGCTACACCAGGCGCCTGATCACCGCGGTGAGTCAGTGAACCGCGCGGTCGCGCAAGTCAGTGAGGTTCGATGGCCGTGATTCCGGACAGCCCGCTCATCACCGCGACCGAACTGCGCGAGGCGGTCGAAGCGGGCGGCCAGCTCGTCGTGCTCGACGTGCGCTCAGGTCCTGACGGCCTGAGCGGGTTCCTGGCCGGCCACATTCCGGCGGCCGTGTACGTCGGCCTGGCCGAAGACCTGGCCGGACCTGGCACGCCTGCCGATGGCCGGACGCCACTGCCCGCGCCCGCTTCGCTCCAGGCCTCGATGCGCCGCTGGGGTATCAGTGCCGCAACCGAGGTGGTCGTGTACGACACGGTCGGCGGGCTGAGCGCGGCACGGGCGTGGTGGACGCTCCGGTGGGCTGGCCACTGCCCGGTCCGGCTGCTCGACGGCGGAATCGCGGCGTGGCAGCAGGCCGGCGGCGAGCTGACCACAGCCGTCGCGGATCCTGCGCCTGGCGACGTCATTGTCCAGCCGGGCGCGCTGCCCACCTGGTCGGCCGCAGATGTGATCGCGCTCCCGGCAACCGGCGTCCTGGTCGACGCGCGCGAGGCGGCGCGCTACCGCGGTGAGTCCGAGCCGCTCGATGCGGTCGCCGGGCACATTCCCGGCGCGATCAGCCTGCCGACGACGGCGAATCTGGGCAGCGACGGACGATTCTTGCCCGCTGAGGCACTCCTGGAACGATTCCGGGTCAGCGGCCTCGACGGCCGCGACCCCATCGTCGTGTACTGCGGCAGCGGTGTCTCGGCGGCGCACGAGCTGCTTGCCCTGGAGATCGCGGGGCTGCCCGGCGTGCTGTACCCGCCGTCGTGGTCGGGCTGGATCGCCGACCCGGCGCACGCTGTTGCCACCGGCGACGGTCCTTCGTAGGCTGGCCGGCCAGCTGACGGGCAAGCCCAGTGACCGCCTTCCCGACGAACCAGGACCTGGACGCCAGCCTGCTCCGGCGGGCCTTCGGGATCTTCCCGACCGGCGTGGTCGCGCTGGCGGCCGTCGTAGACGGCGGGCTCGTGGGCCTGGCGGCGAGCTCGTTTACCTCGGTGTCGCTGCTGCCGCCGCTGGTCTCGGTGTCGATCGCGAACTCGTCAAGGACCTGGCCCGACCTGCGCCGCGCCAGCCATCTTGGGGTGACCGTGCTGGCCGATCACCATCGTGCCGCGGCGCGCCAGCTGGCCGGGCCCGCCCGGCAGCGCTTTGCCGGTCTCGACGTTGCCGTCAGCGAGGACGGCGCCGTGACGCTGGCCGACGGGCTGGCCCAGTTCGACACCACGATTTACCGCGAGGTTGAGGCCGGCGATCACACGATCGTGCTGTTGCAGCTGCATGCGGTCGAGCACCGTGACGGCTCGATGCCGCTGGTGTTCCATCGCAGCAGGTTCGGGCGGCTGCAGCGGCCAGGCTATCCGTCTCGCGGCGACATATTCGATAATGTCGATCGAGAAGATATAGTTTAGGAACGTCTGGTTGCCGCGGCGCCGGGCGGTACCGCCGGAACCCGAGCGGAGAGGAGAACTGTCCTGACGATGGCCTCGCCGCCGCCGCTGCATCTCGCGGTTGCTCTTGACGGTGCCGGATGGCATCCGGCCGCCTGGCGTGAGCCGCGTGCCCGCCCCGGCGAACTGCTCAGCGGTCGGTACTGGGTCGACGTGATCAGCGAGGCCGAACGTGGCCTGCTTGACTTCGTCACGATCGAGGACGGGCTCAGCCTGCAGTCTGCCCGGCCCGGCGAGCCCGACCTGCGTCGTGACCAGGTTCGCGGTCGGCTCGACGCGACCCTGATCGCGGCCAGGGTCGCCCCGGTGACCAGTGCGATCGGGCTCGTCCCGACGGTGATCGTCACGCACACCGAGCCGTTCCACGTGTCCAAGGCCATCGCGTCCCTGGATTACGCCAGCGGCGGGCGAGCGGGCGTGCGGGTCAGGGTCTCGGCAGCGCGCCACGAGGCGGCGCACTTCGGCCGTCGCGACTTCCCGGCGCTCAGCCTGGCCGACCGCGCGAGGTCCAGGGCCGCTGGCCTCGTTGCTGATCTGTTCGATGAGGCGGCCGACTACGTGGAGGTGGTCAGGCGGCTGTGGGATAGCTGGCAGGACGACGCCGAGATCCGGGACGTCGGCACCGGCCGGTTCGTCGACGTCGGCAGGCTGCATTACATCGACTTCTCCGGCCGCTGGTTCAGCGTCAAGGGGCCGTCGATCACCCCGCGGCCGCCACAGGGCCAGCCGGTGGTCGCGGCGCTGGCCCATGGCTCGGTCGCGTCCCGGCTGACGGCACGGTCGGCGGACGTCGGCTTCGTCACCCCGCGCGACGCGCAGGACGTCGCAGGCATCGTCGCGGAGATCCGCTCGGAGCAGCGCGCGGCCGGCCGGGCAGGTGAGCTGGTGCACATCTTCGGCGACCTCGTGGTGTTCCTGGCCAGCGACCGGGTGACCGCCGGGCGCCGCAAGGCAAGGCTCGACGCGCTGGCGGGCGCCGCCTACGTCAGCGACGCCGCGATATTCACCGGTGCCGCCGGCGAGCTGGCCGACCTGCTGCTCGACTGGCAGCAGGCCGGGCTCACCGGGTTCCGGCTGCGGCCTGGCGCCATTCCCGACGACCTGGAGGCGATCACCAGGCTGCTGGTCCCCGAGCTGCAACACCGCGGCGCGTTCCGCCGCGGCTACGAGTCACCGACGCTGCGCGGCCTGCTCGGCCTGCCGCGGCCAGCTAGCCGATACGCAGTTGCCTGAGCCAGGCCCGAGGAGAGCGCGATGTCCAGACCGCCCAAGCAGGTCCACCTGGCGGCGCACTTTCCAGGGGTGAACAACACGACGGTCTGGAGCGACCCCAAGGCCGGCAGCCAGATCGAGTTCAGCTCGTTCGCGCACCTGGCGGGCACGGCCGAGCGGGCCAAGTTCGACTTCCTGTTTCTCGCCGAGGGACTGCGGCTGCGCGAGCAGAACGGCCGGATCTATGACCTGGACGTCGTCGGGCGGCCGGACACCTTCACCGTCCTGGCGGCGCTCGCGGCGGTGACCGAACATCTGGGGCTGGCCGGCACGATCAATTCGACCTTCAACGAGCCATACGAGGTCGCCCGCCAGTTCGCCAGCCTTGACCACCTGTCTGGTGGCCGCGCGGCATGGAACGTGGTCACGTCCTGGGACGCCTTCACCGGCGAGAACTTCCGCCGCGGCGGCTTCCTTCCGCAGGATCAGCGCTACCAGCGGGCGCGGGCGTTCCTGCATGCGACCTGGCAGCTGTTCGACTCCTGGCGCGGAGACGAGATTGCCGCAGACAAGGAATCCGGCTTGTTCCTGGCCGACCCGCGCGCCGGGACGTTCCAGTACCGCGATGCCCACTTCGACATCGCCGGGCAGTTCGACGTGCCGCGCAGCCCGCAGGGCCGTCCGGTGATCTTCCAGGCCGGTGATTCTGATGAGGGGCGGGAGTTCGCGGCCTCGGCCGCGGATGCGATCTTCAGCCGGCACGGCACGCTGACGGCCGGGCAGGCCTTCTACGCCGACGTGAAGGGCAGGCTCGGCCGGCACGGGCGCACCCCGGACCAGCTGCTGATCCTGCCTGCCGCGACGTTCGTGCTCGCGGACACCGACTCCGACGCCGCCGAGCTCGCGCACCAGGTGCGGCTGCAGCAGGTCAGCGGCGCTACCGCGATCGCCTTCCTCGAGCAGTTGTGGAACCGCGACCTTTCTGGCTACGACCCCGACGGGCCGATCCCGGACGTCGACCCGGTAGCCGGCGAGCACACGATCGCCCGCGGCCGCGCCAGCGTCCGCATGTACCGGGACCCGGTTGCCACCGCGCGCGAATGGCGGGCCAAGGCCGAGGCCGAGAACCTGTCGATCCGGGAGCTGATCATCGCGGTGACCGGCAGGCAGTCGTTCATCGGCTCGCCCGCGAGCATCGCGCAAGAGATCAACGAGCTGGTCCAGGCCGACGCGGCCGACGGATTCATCCTGGTCCCGCACATTACGCCCGGCGGGCTGGACGATTTCGCCGACAAGGTCGTGCCGCTGCTGCAGGAACGCGGCGTCTTCCGCACCGAGTACGAGGGCAGCACGCTGCGCGATCATCTCGGCCTGGCGCCGCTCACCAGGGCGGGCCTACCCCGGCGGGCCGCCTCGTGAGATTCCTGCTCATCACCTTGATCGTGCATGCCCCTGACCCGGTCACCGGGATCCGCAGGTCCACCTCGGAGCGGTTCCGCGAGGTGATCGACAGCGCCCGGCTGGCCGAGGAACTCGGCTTCGACGGATTCGGCGTGGGGGAGCGGCACGAGCGGCCGTTCATCTCCTCGTCCCCGCCGGTCGTGCTGAGCCACGTGGCTGCGGTCACCGCACGGATCCGGCTGTTCACCGCGGTCACCACGCTGAGCCTGCTTGACCCGGTACGCGCCTACGAGGACTACGCGACGCTTGATCACCTGTCGGACGGCCGCCTTGAGCTGATCATCGGGAAGGGGAACGGCGCCGCGCAGCGTGAGCTGTTCAGCGTCACCGAAGACGATCAGTGGGACCGTAACGCCGAGAGCTACGAGCTGTTCCGCGAGATCTGGCGCAGCCCGCAGGTGACGGCCAGCCCTCGGTACCGGCCGGCCCTGCAGGACGCCGAGGTGCTGCCGCGGCCGCTGCAGCAGCCGATCCGCGTCTGGCATGGCAGCGCCACCAGCAAGGAGTCAGTGGACCTGGCGGCCCGTTACGGCGACCCGTTGTTCTCCGCCAACGTGACCAATCCGATCGAGCCGTATGCCGAGCTGGTCCGCTACTACCGGGAGCGGTGGCAGCACTACGGCCATGACCCTGCGGCCGCGGTCGTCGGCGCCGGCACCGCCGGCTATTACGCCGCCGCCAGCTCGCAGCAGGCGATGGCCGTCTACCGGCCGATCTTCGATGCGCAGCGCGAATTCCAGCGCCGGCTGGGCCTGCGGCCGGTCTTCTCCGACCTGGCGGACTTCGTCGCACGCAGCTCCGCGCTGATCGGCAGCCCGCAGCAGATCCTCGACAAGGTGCACCGCTACTACCTGCAGTTCGGCCACCGCGTGATGCACCTGCA
>JASHQL010000123.1 GCA_030039155.1 Streptosporangiaceae bacterium
GAGATCCTCGGCGTGCTGCGCGACTCGTACTGCCGGACGGTCGGCGTCGAGTACATGCACATCCAGAACCCGGACGAGCGGGCCTGGATCCAGGCCAGGGTCGAGCGGCCGCACGGCAGGGCCGATCACGACGAGCAGCTCCGGGTGCTGTCCAGGCTGAACGTGGCCGAGGCCTTCGAGATGTTCCTGCAGACCAAATTCGTCGGCCAGCGCAGGTTCTCGCTCGAGGGCGCGGAGTCGCTGATCCCGCTGCTTGACGCGGTGCTCACCGAGGCCGCCAACCAGCACCTGCACGAGGCCGTCATCGGGATGGCGCACCGCGGCCGGCTGAACGTGCTCGCCAACATCGTCGGCAAGTCATACGCGCAGATCTTCCAGGAGTTCGAGGGCAACCTGGACCCGGCCACCACGCACGGTTCCGGTGACGTGAAGTATCACCTCGGCGCCGAGGGCGTCTACCACGGCGCGGACGGGGCGGAGATCCCGACCTCGCTGGTTGCCAACCCCAGTCACCTGGAGGCCGTCGACCCCGTGCTTGAGGGCGTGGTCAGGGCCAAGCAGGACGTGATCGACATGGGCGAGCCAGGCTTCACGGTGCTGCCCGTGCTCATCCACGGCGACGCCGCCTTCGCCGGCCAGGGCGTGGTCGCGGAGACCCTCGAGCTGTCCCAGCTGCGCGGTTACCGCACCGGCGGCACCGTGCACATCGTGGTGAACAACCAGGTCGGGTTCACCACGGCGCCAGAGTCGTCCAGGTCAAGCGTCTACTCCACGGACGTGGCCAGGATGATCCAGGCGCCGATCTTCCACGTCAACGGCGACGACCCCGAGGCCGTGGTCCGGGTGGGCAGGCTGGCCTTCGCCTACCGGCAGGCGTTCGCCAAGGACGTCGTGATCGACATGATCTGCTACCGCAGGCGCGGCCACAACGAGGCGGACAACCCCTCGTTCACCCAGCCGCTCATGTACGACCTGATCGACGCCAAGCGGTCCACCCGCAAGCTGTACACCGAGTCGCTGATCGGCCGCGGCGACATCACCATGGAAGAGGCCGAGCAGGCGCTGCGGAACTACCAGGCCGAGCTTGAGCGCGCGTTCACCGAGACCAAGGACGCGGTGGTCGCGCCGGCCGATCCCGGCGCGGTCCGGCGCCCGCAGCCCGGCCAGGAACAGCCGATCGAGCACGCGGCCGTGCACACCGCGATCAGCGAGGAGACCGTCAAGCTGATCATCGACACTCAGCTCGACGTGCCACCCGGCTTCGTGGTGCACCCGCGGCTGCTGCCGCAGCTGCAGCGCCGCGCCGCGATGGTGGAGCGGGACGAGATCGACTGGGCCACCGGCGAGCTGCTTGCCTTCGGCGCAGTGCTCATCGACGGGCACGCGGTCCGGCTGGTCGGCCAGGACTCGCGGCGCGGCACCTTCGGGCAGCGGCACGCCGTGCTGGTGGACCGGCACACTGGTGCCGAGTACACCCCGCTGCGCGCGTTCAACTCGCCGAACGCGAAGTTCCACGCCTACGACTCGCTGCTGTCCGAGTTCGCCGCCGTCGGATTCGAGTACGGCTACTCGGTCGCCAGGCCGGAAGCGCTGGTGTGCTGGGAGGCACAGTTCGGCGACTTCGTCAACGGCGCGCAGACGGTCGTGGACGAGTTCATCAGCTCGGGCGAGCAGAAGTGGGGCCAGCGTTCCGGCGTGGTGCTGCTGCTGCCGCACGGTTACGAGGGCCAGGGTCCCGACCACTCGTCCGCCAGGATCGAGCGCTTCCTGTCGCTGTGCGCCCAGGACAACATGACGGTCGCGTTGCCGAGCACCCCGGCCAGCTATTTCCACCTACTGCGCTGGCAGGCGCTGTCCGGCCGGGTGAAGCCGCTGATCGTGTTCACGCCCAAGTCCATGCTCAGGCTGAAGGCGGCCACCTCGCGCACCGCGGACTTCACCAGCGGCGCGTTCGCCCCGGTGCTGCCAGATCCTGGCCAGCCGGACCCGGCGACCGTCCGGCGGATCGTGCTGTGCTCCGGCAAGATCTACTACGACCTCGCGGCCCGCCGTGACCGGGACGCCAGCCCGGTCGCGCTGATCAGGCTGGAGCGGCTGTTCCCGCTGCCGGTCGCGGAGATCGCCGCGGCGCTGGCCGGCTACCCGGCAGATGCCGAGCTGGTCTGGGCGCAGGAGGAACCCGCCAACATGGGCGCATGGCCGTACGTCGCCATGCACCTGCAGACGCTGCTGCAGCGCGGCATCGTGCCGGTGGCCAGGCCGGCCAGCTCGGCGCCGGCCACCGGCTCGGCCAAGGCGCACGCCGCCGAGCAGGCGGAGATCGTGTCGGCCGCGCTGCGCCTCCCTGGGTAGACGAGAAGGTCATGTACTTCACCGACCGGGGTATCGAGGAGCTCACCGACCGGCGGGCCGACGACGAGGTGACGCTCGGCTGGCTCGCCGAGCGGCTGCGTGACTTCATCGACGAGCATCCCGACACGGCCGCTCCGATCGATGCGCTGGCCAGCTGGCTCGCCCGGCTGGACACTGATGCGGACGGTTACGATCCAGACGACGGTTGAGAACGCGATACATCTTGACTTCCCCGCGACGCGACATATCGTATAGAGAGCGGGGCGTCAGGCTGGCGCCCGCGGAAACGGAGTCGCGCGATGAGCCCGGTGTTCCGGCACGGTGGTCTTCGCCTGTACCTGCTCAAGCTGCTTGACGAGTCACCTCGGCACGGCTACGAGGTCATCCGGCTGCTGCAAGACAGGTTCCTCGGCGTGTACGCACCGTCGCCAGGCACGATCTACCCGCGACTCGCCAGGCTTGAGGAAGACGGCCTGGTCACGCACGAGGAAGTCGACGGCAAGAAGGTGTACCGGATTACCGACAAGGGCCGCGAGGAGATCAACGCGCGGCTTGACGACCTGGCCGACCTCGAGGAGGAACTCACCCAGTCGGTCCGCGACGTGGCCAGGGAGATCAGCGAGGACGTCAGGCAGACGGTCCGCAGCATCCGCGAGGACCTGACCTGGGCGATGCGCAAGGATCGCGAGGAGCAGCGGGAGCGGGCCGAGGATGTGAAGACCGCCGCCCGCGAGGCCAAGGACGGGGCCAAGGACGCGGCCCGCGACGCCAAGGACGAGGCGAGGGCCAGCCGAGACGAGGCGAAGGCCGCCAGGGACGAGGCGCGCGAGCAGGCGCAGCAGGCCAAGGACGAGATGCGCGAGCGGGCGCAGCAGGCCAGGGATGCGGTACGCGAGCGGGTCAGCGAGGCCAGGGAGCGCGCCCGCGAGCGGGCCGAGATCGCGAAGGAAGAACTGCGCGAGCGGACCGAGCGAGCCAGGGACGAGGCGCGCCTGCGGGCCGAGGATGCCGACGACGGCACCGCGGAGTCCAGCCAGGACGCGGACCGGATCAGGGCCGAGGCCCGTCGCGCCAGGGAAGAAATGCGCGACCGGTTCAGGTCACGCCGGCCCGGCGACCGCGACTGGTGGAAGGGCCAGGACTGGGGCGCGGCCGCCTGGACTGACTGGACCGGCAGCGGGAAGGGCAGCCGGGGCCGCGGCCCGTTTGCCGATCTCGAGCAGATGGCGATGAACTTCGCCAGCGAGCTGCGGTCCACCGTCGGCCGCACCGGCGACCTGGGCGAGGGCGCGCTCGGCGACCTTCGTGACATCCTGTCTGACGCGCTGGCCAGGGTCAGCGAGGTGCTGCGGCAGCCTGCGGAGAAGGAGCAGGCCAAGGCCGCCGACGCCGAGGCCGCGCAACAGGAAGACGCAGCCGGCGCCACGACGGCCACCGGCGCCACGACGGCCACCGGCGCCGAGCCGCCGGCCGCTACCGGCGAGGCGGCTGACGCCGAAGCGGACACCGTGGCCGCCGAGCCCGCGGCGGCCGCCGAGCCGACGGCGGCGCCGGCCGAGGACGAGCCGGCTGACGGCGAGCCGCAGGCGTAGCTCCAGCTAGACGGTGAAGACCACCTTGCCGAAGAGCTGGCCCTCGATCATGGCCGAGAACCCGTCGGCAGCCTTGGCCAGCGGCATGGTCCTGTCGATGACCGGCCGTGCGCCGGTCTGCTCGCAGAAGGTCAGCAGCCTGGCCAGCTGATCGCGGCTGCCCATCGTCGAGCCGACGACAGAAAGCTGCAGGAAGAAGACGCGGCTCAGGTCGGCCGGCGGCACCGACCCGCTGGTCGCCCCGGAGATCACGATGGTGCCGCCCGGCTTCAGCGAGCGCAGCGAGTGCGCCCAGGTCGCCTCGCCGACCGTCTCCATCACCGCGTCGACCCGCTCCGGCAGCCTGGCCCCTGCCTCGAACGCCTGGTCGGCGCCGAGTTCAACGGCGCGGGCCCGCTTGGCCTCGCTGCGGCTGGTCACCCAGACCCGGTAACCGGCAGCCCGGCCGAGTACCACGAGCGCGGTGGCCACGCCGCCGCCGGCCCCCTGCACCAGCACCGTGGCGCCAGGCCCGATCGGCGCCCGGTAGCACAGCATGCGGAACGCGGTCAGGTAGGCGGTGGGCAGGCACGCCGCCTGCTCGAACGACAGCGAGGCCGGCTTGCGCAGCAGGTTCCTGGCCGGCACCACCAGCCGCTCGGCGAATGTCCCGTCGTACCGCTCGGACAACAGCGACCTGCCAGGGTCGAGTGTCTCGTCGCCGCCGGCCGCCGACGGGTCGCCGACGACGGCGTGCACCACCACGTCGTTCCCTTCCTCGTCGATGCCGGCGGCGTCGCAGCCAAGCACGATCGGCAGGCGGTCAGCGGAGATCCCGACCCCGCGCAACGTCCAGACGTCGTGGTGGTTCAGCGACGCGGCCTTCACCGTGACCGTCCGCCAGCCGTCCCGCGCGGCCGGCTCCGGCCGCTCGCCCAGGGTCAGGCCGGCCAGCGGATCATCGGCGCTCGTGCTCGAGGCAGTGACTGCGAACATGGGGTGGACGATATCAGCGCGATGACGGCGCGAAACGTGCGACGGTCGGCCGGTGTGGCATGGTTTGCGGCGAACTCCGAGCGCTGGCCGCGCCCTGTTGTGCCATACTGCTTTCCGGGAAGCGGCCTCCTGCTGAGCCACGCCAGGTTAAGGACCGTAGTGAACCTCACCTCCTATACTGAGCTCGCCGTTCGGCTTGCGAACAGTGCTGTCCGGGATGAGGCTGAGCCGGACCCGCTGTGCAGCGCCGAGGCGTTCAGCGAGTTCGTCGCCGGGTACTCCGACCTGGCCGGGCCGGCCACCAGGTACGACCTGGAGGCGCTGCGCGCGCTTCGGGCCGAGTTCATCGAGATCTTCGCGGCGGCCGCCGCAGGCAACGACATCGAGGCCATGCGCCGGATGAACGCGCTGCTGACCCGCCATCCTGTGCATCCGGAACTGGTCAGTCATGACGAGCAGCGGTGGCACGTGCACCTGGCGCGGTCCGGCTCGATCTGTGAACGGTACGCAGCCGGAGCGGTCATCGCCATTTCGCTGATCGTCTCCCAGTACGGCGTGAACCGGCTCGGCGTCTGCGCAATTGCATCGTGCCGCCGGGTATTTGTGGACGCCAGCCCGAATCAGTCAAGGCGCTACTGCGCGTACCACGCGGCGGCCCGCGCAAATGTCACCGCGCTGCGCAACGGTCATGCCGAGCGAAGCGCCGCCCGGACGGCCTCCGCGGCCAGCTGAACCGCCCCGTTTCCGCGAAGCCGTTATCGTCCCTTGATCCGGCGCAGCCATGCCGATGATCTGTAACGGCGCGATAACTGGCTGGATAACTGCTCTCTGACCTGCGGCAATACGGCTGTCTCTGGCCTGCGGCCGGGCCAGGCCGGTCGCAGCTCAGTGGCGCACGTTACCGAAATGACGCCAAGTGACGGCTTCTCATCGCCCAAGTCGATCATTACCATGAGCCCTACTCACGGGGCGTATGGCCCGGGTATGCGGAAAGGTCTGATCATGGCAGGCGCCGGTCGATGAACCCGAATAACCCCCACGTGAGCGCTCGCGGCGTCCGCCGGCAAGGCGGGGTGCGCAAACTCTCCTCGCTGACTCTGGAGTCAGCACACTGCATCTGGAGGAAGTCTTGGCTACGACTGCCCCTGGCGTAACCGGGGAAAATCACCTCCATCGGAAGGTAGGGCTGCGGGCCCTGACGATGGTCTCGATCGGTTCCATCATCGGCTCAGGCTGGCTGCTCGGCGCGCTGCACGCCTCCGAGACCGCGGGCGCCGCGTCGTCCGTCTCCTGGCTGATTGGCGGGCTGGTCCTCGCCCTGCTCGCGCTCGTGCATGCCGAGCTTGGCTCCACCTACCCGGTCTCCGGCGGCACCGCACGATTCCCGTTCATGGTGTTCGGCGGCCTCGGCGGCTTCACCGGCGGCTGGATGGCGTTCCTGCAGGCCGTCACGATCGCCCCGATCGAGGTCGAGGCGTCGCTCGGCTACATCAACGCCAGGTTCCACAGCCTCGGCTGGGTGTATACGTCGGGCACTCTAGGCACGGCAGGCGCGCTGACCCCCAAGGGCATCGGCGTCGGCGTCGGGTTCATGCTGGTGTTCACCATCTTCAACATCATGGGCGTGAAGTGGCTGGCCGAAACCAACGCGATCGCGACCTACTGGAAGATCTTGATCCCGACGATCACGATCTTCGGCCTGCTGTTCACGGTGTTCCACAGCAGCAACTTCAGCGCCGGCGGCGGCTTCATGCCGTACGGCTTCCACGGCGTGTTCGCGGCCTTGCCGCTCGGCATCATCTTTGCCCTTGAAGGGTTCGAGCAAGCCATCCAAGTGGGCGGTGAAACCGAGAATCCGCAACGGAACATCCCCCGCGCGGTCATCGGCGCGATGATCATCGGCACCATCATCTACCTGCTGCTCGAGGTCGCGTTCATCGGCGCGCTGAACCCGGCGAACCTGGTGCACGGCTGGGCAAGCCCGATCACCACAAGCGCCGCGGCTGGCCCGTATTACGCGCTGGCATCGCAGGCAGGCCTTGGCTGGCTGGCCACCCTGCTGCTGATCGACTCGGTGATCTCGCCGGCCGGCACCGGCCTGGTTTACCTGGGCACCTCGTCCCGGATTTCGTACGGCCTCGGCAGGAACGGCTACTTCCCCGGCATCATCAGCTGGATCAACAAGCGCGGCATCCCGTTCTGGTCGATCGTGATCTGCTTCATCATTGGCCTGCTCACGTTCTTGCCATTCCCAAGCTGGGCGGCCCTGGTCGCCCTGGTCACCTCGGCGACGGTGCTGATGTACGCGATGGCACCGCTGTCGCTGGCCGGACTGCGCAAGAACGACCCGGACCGGCCGAGGGCATACAAGCTGCCCGCCGCCAGCGTGCTGTGCCCGCTGTCGTTCGTCTTCGCGAACTGCATCGTGTACTTCGCCGGCTGGAGCAACGTGTTCTGGCTGTACGTGCTCGTCGTCATCGGGGCGCTGATCTTCGGCGTCTACCAGGCCGCGATCCCGAAGGAGCGCCGTACGGTCCTGGACTGGCGGGCCGCGATGTGGATCGTGCCGTGGCTGGCCGGCCTCGGCATCATCTCCTGGCAAGGCCAGTACACGACCACGTTCAACAAGGTGTTCGGCGTCACGCTGAACCCGACCTACAACATCGGCGGCGGCATGCACCCGACCGGGCTCAGGGAGTGGCTCGACCTGATCATCATCGCCGTGTTCAGCCTGGCGATCTACTACTGGGCGACCAACGTGGCCATGTCGAAGGAGAAGATCCAGGCGGCCGTCGAGGAGGTCGAGGCCGAGGCTTCGATCGAGCTCGAGTCGCACGTGGTGGCATAGCAAGCACACCCTGGCGGGGCGGTCCGGCGGCAGCCGGACCGCCCCGCTCGTGCTTCAGCCGCGGCGCTGCCCAGGCGCGCGACGGTACCGGCCGAGCACCCGGCCCTCGATCAGCGCTGGCGGCACCGCGCCGAACCTGGCGCTGTCCACCGCGCCGGCCCCGGCATTGTCTGACTGCAGCCACCAGCTGCCGTCAGGCAGTTGCCGTGCGGCGCGCTTCACCAGCAGCATGTCCGGCCGGCCCGGGTGCCTGGCGACGACTAGCTGACCTGGCCTGATCCGGACCTGGCCGGCGCGCCGCAGGCCGCGCCGCACCAGCAGCCAGTCGCCTGGCAGCAGCGCCGGCTCCATCGACCGTTCCGCTACCGCGACTCGCCACAATGGCCAGCGCACGCATACCTCCCTGCTGCCCGGGCAGCCGGACGTTGTACTGTTTCGCCGTATCAATGATCTGACATGAGAGAGGGCGATCCATGAGGCTGGTCGCACGTCTGCTCGAGCCACGCGTCACCGTGCACGCGCACTGTGACCTTCCGTGCGGTGTCTACGATCCCGCCCAGGCACGGATCGAGGCCGAGTCGGTCAAGGCAATCTGCGAGAAGTACCAGGCCAATTCCGACCCTGAGTTCCGCGCCCGCGCCATCCAGATCAAGGAAGAGCGGTCAGAGCTGGTCAAGCACCACCTGTGGGTGCTGTGGACCGACTACTTCAAGCCACCGCACTTCGAGAAGTACCCGCACCTGAGCGAGCTGTTCAACTCGGCAACCAAGCTGGCCGGCGCCGGCGGCACCAAGGGCAGCACCGACCCCGCCAAGGCCGACGAGCTGCTTGCCAAGATTGACGAGATCGGCAAGATCTTCTGGGAGACCAAGCAGGGCTGACCTGCACCGATCGATCCGGCCGGCCCGGTCTTGCGGCGTTCCCCCAACCGCTCGTGTCCTGGCCGGCCGGCCGCCAGCGCGATGCGCGTGCATGTCGCCGGTCACTGTAGGTTGCAGGTAACCGGTGTTTGGGGGAGGCATTTGTGACGGACAAGACGACCACGTCCGCCAGGTCGGCCAGCGCGGCGGCCATGGCGGCCGGCGCCGCGGCGGCTGGTGCCGCCGGGCTGAGCGGAGTTTCCGCAGGCAGAGCCGCGGAATCCGGTCCCGCGCAGCCGGTCGACAGCGCGCGCGACCAGGTGACGGTCAGGATGCCAGCGGACGGCGCCTACCTGTCGGTGCTCCGCACGGCAACCGCCGGGCTCGCCGCGCGGCTTGACTTCACCCTCGACGACATCGAGGACCTCCGGATCGCGGTCGACGAGGCCTGCGCCATGCTGCTCGGCCAGGCGATCCCTGGCAGCAGCCTGGAGTGCACGTTCTCGCTGTCACCCGACATGCTGACGATCAGCGTCTCGGTGGCCTGCCTGTCGCCGCGTCCGCCAACCGGCGACACCTTCGCCTGGACCGTGCTGACCGCGCTGGCCGGCAGCGTCGAGGCACAGGTCGGACCGGAAGACCGGCTGGCCATCGTGATGCGCAAGAGCCGTCCGGGGTCGGTGTGACGGGGGAGACAGAGGTCGCGTTGACGGAGGACTTCGAGACCATCTCGGCTGCTCCAGGGACTGGGCGGCAGCCGGGATCCGACGATGCCGACTCCCAGGCGGTACTCGACTTCACCGAGGCGACCGAGCTTTCCGACGGCGCGGAACTGACCGGCGCGGAACTGGCCGACGGCGCCGAACTGGCCGGCGAGGCGGAACTGGCCGACGCGGAATTGGCCGACGGCGCGGAGCTGACCGATGCCGAACTGGCCGACGCCGAGCTGGCCGACCCGGCCGGGCTCGCCGATGGCGAGATCCGCGCCGTGCCCGGCGAGGACTTCGAGGCGCCGTCGGAGAAGATCGCTCATTCCGGGCGGGAACGCGGGCACGCCCGCGAGCTGTTCGAGCGGATCGCGCAGCTGCCCGATGGTGACGAAGAGCGCCTTCGGATCCGCAGTGAGCTTGTCGAGCTGCACCTGCCGCTGGTGGAGTACCTGGCACGCAGGTTCAGGAACCGCGGTGAGTGGCTCGACGACCTCACCCAGGTCGCGACAATTGGGCTGATCAAGTCCATTGATCGCTTTGACCTGGAAAGGGGCGTGGAGTTCTCTACCTACGCCACGCCGACGATTGTCGGCGAGATCAAGCGCCATTTCCGGGACAAGGGCTGGGCGGTCAGGGTGCCCAGGCGGCTGCAGGAGCTGAAGCTCGCGCTTGCCAAGGCCATCAGCGACCTGGCGCAGCGGCTCGGCCGCGCGCCGACGGTGGCGGAGCTGGCGGGCCACCTGCAGATGAGCGAGGAAGAGGTGCTCGAGGGCCTGGAGTCCGCCAACGCTTACTCCACGGTGTCGCTGGACGCGCCAGACTCCGGCGACGAGGACGCGCCGGCCGTGGCCGAGTCACTCGGCATGGTGGACGAGGCGCTGGAAGGCGTCGAGTACCGGGAGTCGCTCAAGCCGCTGCTCGAGCAGCTGCCGCCGCGGGAGAAGCGGATCTTGCTGCTGCGGTTCTTCGGCAACATGACGCAGTCGCAGATCGCCACCGAGCTTGGCATCTCGCAGATGCACGTTTCCAGGCTGCTGGCCCGCACGCTCGCCCAGCTGCGCGACGGGCTGACCAGCGACGAGTAGCGGTTCTAGGCCTCGCGGCGGCCGGGCGCCAGCGTCCTGATGCCGGCCGGCGACAGCAGCGCGGCGAACCCGGTGACCGAGAGCACGAGCGCGGGGATGCCCCAGTCCAGCCGTGGCGCCTGCACCAGGTAGATGCCGACGATGCCGACGAACAGCTGGGTGAGCAGCGCGGGAGTCCGGCTCCACCGCCGCATCCGGTACAGCCCGTAGGCCACGAAGCCGAGCGCCAGCACGGCGCCGGCGCCGATCGCGGTAATCGCGATGCCGCTGGCCGCGATGTAGGCCTTGTGATGCGCGACATCGATCGCGGCCAGCACCGTGGCGATCAGGATGCCGACCACCTCGATGGCCTGCACCGCCGCGGCCACCTGCGCCACCAGCGGGCTGGTGGCAGTTACGGGCAGGTCCGGTGCCTCCGGCGAGCTGGCTGCCTGAGCCGCGCCCGCCTCAGCCGCGGCACCCTCAGCCGCGGCACCCTCAGCCGTGCCCGGAGCAGCCGTGCCCGCAGCGGCCGTGCTGCCGTCCTGGCCGGCCGAGCGGCGGGCGGACCGCCGGCCTGACCCTGTCGAGGCAGCGTTCGCGGCAGGCTGCACCGTGCTCGCCGCCGCCGCCGTCGCCGCGCCGCCGCGGGCCGATGTCACGGGCTGCGGCTGGTTTTGCCGCGCAACCTGGCTAGCCTGGGCGCGTGCGCGCGCTCTTGATCGTGAACCCACACGCCACCTCCACCAATCCGCTTCGCCGTGACGTCATCGTCCGCGCGCTCGCCTCGGACCTCGACCTCACGGTCGCGGAGACAAACTACCGGGGCCACGCTCGGATGCTAGCCGCAGCGGCGGCGGCGGGCGAATGCGACCTGCTGCTCACGCTCGGTGGCGACGGCACGGTCAATGAGGCGGTGAACGGGTTGCTCACCGTTGGCCAGCAGGCCGGCCTGACCGCCGAGGAACTGCCGTTGCTTGCCACCCTGCCTGGCGGCAATGCCAACGTGTTCGCCCGCGCCCTCGGCCTGTCCGGCGACCTGGTCGACGCCGCGGGCCAGCTCATCGAGGCGGTGTCGGCCGGCAAGCACCGCCTGATCAGCGTCGGGCAGGCCGGCGACAGGTACTTCACCTTCAACGCAGGCATGGGCCTTGACGCCGAGGTGGTCAGGGCGGTGGAGGGGCGCAGGGCGCACGGCAAGGAGGTGACGCCGGCCCTGTACACGCGGATGGCGCTCAGGCAGTTCTACCGGCTCACCGACCGGCACCACCCGCCGATCCGGATGCTCGGCGAGGACGGCGCCAAGCTCGGCGCGATGTACTGGTGCGCGGTCTCCAACACCTCGCCGTGGACGTATCTCGGCGACCGGCCGGTGCTCACCAACCCGCGGGCCAGCTTCGAGACCGGGCTCGACGTGTTCGGGCTGCGCAGCCTGGCCACGCCAAGCACGCTGCTGGCGCTGCGCAAGGTGCTGGCGGGCGGTGGCAGGGAGCCGGCCGGGCGGGCCATCGTCAGCCTGCACGACCTGCCAGGGCTGGTGCTCGCCGCGGACCGGCCTGCCGCGGTCCAGGTCGACGGCGAGTACATCGGCGAGTACGAGCGTGTCGTGTTCACCGCGCGGCCGCGCGCGCTGCGCGCCGTCTGCTAGACGGGACCCGCGAATCTGGTGATCATGGAGTCGAGCACCCTCTATGGTGATGGAGCCCATGATCACCAGGTTTGACTCGGCAATGCGGTAAAGCCGAACAGCACAAATGGCAATACATGCCGGAAATAACAGACTCGCAGGTCATCGTCGGTGTGCAGCTGTTAGGCGATAGCGCGCCACTGCGTTCCGTGCCCGCAATGTGACTGATCTGACACCGAAATCCAGCCGAACCTTTGCTCTAGCCTCTTGCGGTTGATGGCCCGACCTTGAGAGGGTTGTAACGCTCCTGGTGAACGGTGCGTAAGCGCGCGTCATGCCGGGCAGGTGGAATCCCTCCCTGAGGGCTCCCCGGCCGGTGCTGGGCAGCAGGATGGGCCGCAAGGCCCGCCGAGGCAACGGATCTTGACGAATTATTAGCGTAATTCCGACATACGACCTAGCTCGTGAAATTATTCACAAGCATGATGGAGCGGCCGGCCCACGAGCCGGGCTCACAGAGGAGTGGACTCATGGACTGGCGTCACCACGCCGCCTGCCGTGACGTAGACCCGGAGCTTTTCTTTCCGATCGGCAACACGGGCCCTGCACTGCTCCAGATCGACGAGGCCAAGCAGGTCTGCACTCGCTGCAAGGTAATGAGCTCGTGCCTGCAGTGGGCGCTGGAGAGCGGCCAGGACGCCGGTGTCTGGGGCGGGCTGAGCGAGGACGAGCGGCGGGCGCTGAAGCGGCGCACCAGGGTCAGGGCACGGGCGAACGCCTGACGCCGGGCGCCTGCTCATCGAGCGGGATCTCGACGAGCACCCTGGTGCCGCCTGACGGATTCGGCGCGATGTCGAGCTGGCCGCCAAGTTCGGCCTCGACGAGCGTGCGGACGATCTGCAAGCCGAGGCTCGGCGTCGTGTCCATATCAAAATCGGCCGGCAGGCCAGTGCCGTTATCGGTCACGGTGACCGAGAGCCGGTCCTGCAGCCGCCTGGCCGTGACCTCAAGCAGGCCGTCGGCCCGTGCCGGGCTCAGCCCGTGCTGCAGCGCGTTCTGCATCAGCTCGGTCAGCACCAGCGCTAGCGGCGTGGCGATGGCCGCGGGCAGCATGCCGAACTCGCCGAGCAGCGTCGGCGTCACCCTCGCCTCGGGGGCCGAGACCTCGCCGGCCATCATCGCCACCCGGCCCGCGATGTCGTCGAAGTCCACCACCTCCTCTGGCGTGTGCGACAGCGTCTCGTGCACCACCGCGATCGAGCCGACCCTGCGGACCGCCTCCTGCAGCGCGGCCCGCGCCTCGGGCGCGGCCAGCCTGCGCGCCTGCAGCCGGAGCAGCGCGGCGACCGTCTGCAGGTTGTTCTTCACCCGGTGATGGATCTCCCTGATCGTGGCGTCCTTGCTGAGCAGCTCACGTTCGGTGCGGCGCAGCTCGGTGACGTCCCTGATCAGGATCAGCGCACCGGACGCAGCGCCGTCGACGACCAGCGGGATGGCGCGAAGCTGCACGACCGAGCCGTTCCCTTCCACCTCGGTCTCCACGTGCGCCCGGCCGCTGGCGGCGAGCATCAGCTGGTCATCGCGCGGCTCGGCGGACGCGCACAGCCCCGCGGTCAGCGGCCCGAGCGGCTTGCCGACCAGGTCCGCGGTCAGGCCGAGCCTGCGGTACGCCGACAGCGCGTTCGGGCTCGCATAGCTGACCCTGCCCGACCTGCCGAGCCGGAGCAGGCCATCGCCGACCCGCGGCGACCTGACCAGCACCGGTTCCTGACCAGGGTTCGGGAACGTGCCGGCCGCCACCATCTGTGCCAGGTCATCGGCGGCTCGCAGGTAGGCGATGTCAAGCCGGCTCGGGGTACGGGCGGCTGACAGGTTCGTGGACCGCTCGATGACCGCGATCACCCGGTCTGCCCTGGTGACCGGGATGGTCTCGTGCCTGACCGGCACTCCCCTGGTCCACTCGGGGTCGCCTTCGCGGCAGATCCGCCGCTCGGCCAGCGCGGCGTCAAGCGACGGCCGCTTGCCCGGCGGCCAGGCCGACTCGACCACGTCGTCGGGGAACGCGGTCGGCGCTGTGGTCGGCCGCATCTGCGCCAGCGCGAGCCAGCCGCCGCCTGGGGTCGGCGCCCAGAGCACCAGGTCGGCGAACGACAGGTCGGCGAGCAGCTGCCAGTCAGACAGCAGCGCGTGCAGCCAGTCCACGTCGGGCCCGGCGATCCCGGCCCGGCTCGCGAGGTCGGTCAGCGTGGGCACGCTGCCATCATCGCAGCCCAGCCGGGCGCGCCAGAAGCTGCTGATAACGTCGCGGCATGACGCAGCATGTCCCTGGGAGCACGACCCCGCTGGACCCGCCAGTGGCATCGGGCGGAGCCCAGGTGGTGGCGGCCGCGCGGGCCGCGGGCGCGCAGACCATGTTCACCCTGTCCGGCGGGCATGTGTTCCCGATCTATGACGGCGCCGTGAAGGCACACCCGCCGATGCCGATCCTGGACGTCAGGCACGAGCAGACAGCGGTGTTCGCTGCCGAGGCGACGGCCAGGCTGACCCGCTCGCCTGGGCTCGCGGTGCTGACCGCCGGGCCGGGCGTGACCAACGGGATCAGCGGCGTCACCACCGCACATTTCAACGGCTCGCCGGTGGTCGTGCTCGGCGGACGCGCGCCGGACTCCCGCTGGGGCTCAGGCAGCCTGCAGGAGTTCGACCACCCGCTGCTGCTCGGCCCGATCACCAAGCGGGCCTGGACCGAGCACTCGGCCGGTGGCGTCTACGGCGCGGTGACCGAGGCGTTCCGGCTGGCCGCGGCTCCGCACCGGGGCCCGGTCTTCCTCGACGTCAGCCTCGAGGCGCTGTTCGGCAGCGGCCAGTACGACCAGGACGGCCGGCCGCAAGCGCCGGCCGCGGACCCGCCCGACGCCGCCGCGGTCGCGCAGATCGCCGGGCTGCTGGCGCAGGCGGCAAGGCCGGTGCTCATCCTCGGCTCCGACGTCTGGCTTGACGGTGCCGAGCAGGCGGCCCGCGCCGCCGCGGAGGAACTGCAGCTGCCGGTGATCCCGAATGGCCAGGGCCGCGGGATCTTGCCGGCCGGGCACGAGCTGCTGGTGACCAGGGCACGCTCGGTGGCGCTCGGCGAGGCCGACCTGGTGATCGTGGTCGGCACCCCGCTTGACTTCAGGCTCGGCTACGGCATCTTCGGCGGCAAGGCCGGCCTGCCGCTGGCACAGGTGGTGCACGTCGCCGACCACCAGGATCAGCTGGCCTCGCACTGCACGCTGGCGGGATCGGCGGCCGGCGACCTCACCGCGTTCTGCACCGGCCTGGCCGGCCACGGGGCCGGCCCGCGAGCCTGGACCGCGGACTGGCTGCCCCGGCTGCAGCAGGCCAGCCGGCAGGCAGAGTCGGCCGACGCGGAACTGCTCGGCAGCGACGCGGACCCGATCCATCCGATGCGCATCTACGGCGAGCTGGCCAGGCAACTTGACGCCGACGCCGTGGTGATCGGGGACGGCGGCGACTTCGTCAGCTACGCGGGCAAGTACATCGAGCCGCAGCGGCCAGGCTGCTGGCTCGACCCTGGCCCGTACGGCTGCCTCGGCACCGGACTCGGCTACGCCATCGGCGCCCGGATCAGCAGGCCGTCGGCCCAGGTGGTGCTGCTGCTCGGGGACGGTGCGGCAGGCTTCTCGCTGATGGACGCGGACACGCTGGTGCGGCACCGGCTGCCGGTGGTGATGATCTGCGGCAACAACGGGATCTGGGGGCTGGAGAAGCACCCGATGCAGGCGCTGTACGGCTATGACGTCGCCGCCGACCTGCAGCCAGGCTGCCGGTACGACGAGGTTGTCGCGGCGCTCGGCGGCGCCGGCGAGGTGGTGACCAGCCCGGCGGAGATCGGTCCGGCGCTGGCCCGCGCGTTCGGCTCCGGCGTGCCGTACCTGGTGAACGTCATCACCGATCCGAAGATCGCCTACCCGCGCAGCACCACGGGGGTCTAGCCGCGGCCAGCTAACCCAGCCTGGCCAGGAAGCGGTCGCGGTCGACCAGCACGCGGTGCACGAAGCCATCGCCGACCAGCGCGCCGTCCCGGTCGGCGGCCAGCACGCTGAACACCAGCTTGTTGCCGTCCACTTCGAGCAGTTCCGCACTCACCAGCACCTCGGCGCCGACCGGGCTCGCCTTGCGGTGCTCCAGGATGACCTTGGTGCCGACCGAGGTCTGGCCCGGCTGCAGCCGCGGCGCGAGCGCGGCCACGGTGGCGCTCTCGGCCAGCGCGAGCAGCCGCGGGGTGCCCAGCACCCGCACGTCGCCGCTGCCCATCGCGATCGCCGTATCGGCGTCGGTGACAACCGTGCTGACCTGCGCGGTCAGCCCGGCAGCTAGCGCAGCGCCGGTCATTCGATGACCGCGATCAGGTCACCCTCCTGGACCACGTCGCCCTCCGCGACGGCCAGCTGGGTCAGCGTGCCTGACTCCTCGGCGATCACCGGGATCTCCATCTTCATTGACTCGAGGATGACCAGCGTGTCGCCATCGGCCACGGTGTCACCCTCGGCCGCGACCACCTTCCAGACGTTCGCCACCATCTCAGCCCTGACCTGCGTCACGTGCACCTCCTTGTCGCATTGTGCAGCCTGCGCGGCTCCGCTACGCCCTGAGCCTGGCAATCAGGCCGGTGTCGTAGTCACCGCTGCTGAACGCTGCGGAGGCGAGCAGCTCGGCGTGGAACGGCAGATTGGTCTTCGGGCCGGCGACCTCGAACTCGGCGACGGCAGCCGCGGCCCGCCGCAGCGCCTGCGCCCGGTCGGCGCCGTGCACGCAGAGCTTGGCAAGCAGCGGGTCGTAGAACGGGGTCACGGTGTTGCCTGCCAGGTACCCGGCGTCCACCCTGATGCCCGGCCCTGACGGCTGCGACCAGCTGGTGATCGTGCCAGGGCTCGGCAGGAACCGCTTGGGATCCTCGGCGTAGACGCGCAGCTCGATCGCGTGCCCCGACGGCCGCACCGCGGCCGGGTCGAAGCTGACCTGCTCGCCGTCGGCGATCAGGAACTGCTGCTGCACCAGGTCGATGCCGGTCACCAGCTCGGTGACCGGGTGCTCGACCTGCAGCCTGGTGTTCATCTCGAGGAAGACGAAGTCGCGGGCTTCGACATCGACGAGGAACTCCACGGTGCCGGCGCCGCGGTAGTCGACGGCCAGGCCCGCCAGTTCGGCAGCGGCGAGCATGGCGGCGCGCAGTTCAGCACCGACGCCTGGCGACGGCGTCTCCTCTGCCACCTTCTGATGCCTGCGCTGCACCGAGCAGTCGCGCTCGCCGAGCGCGATCACCTGGCCGTCGGCCAGGCCGAGGATCTGCACCTCGACGTGCCTGGCCCGCTCGACGTAGCGCTCGAGCAGGATCGCCGGGCTGGCAAAGAACCGCTCGGCGCGGGACCTGGCGGTCTCGAATCCGGCGGCGAGCTCGGCTGGGCTGGCGGCCTGGCTCATCCCGATCCCGCCGCCGCCGGCTGCCGCCTTGATCATGACCGGGTAGCCGATCCGGTCTGCCTCGGCCAGCGCGGCGGCCACGTCCGCGACCGGCTCCCTGCTGCCGGCCGAGACCGGGACACCGGCCCGCTCCATCAGGTTCCTGGCGTTGATCTTGTCGCCCATCTCCTCGATGGCCGCGGGCGGCGGGCCGACCCAGGTCAGCCCCGCACCGATGACGCGGGCCGCGAAGCCGGCGTTCTCGGCCAGGAAGCCGTAGCCCGGATGCACCGAATCCGCGCCAGCCTGAGCCGCGGCGGCAAGCACGGCATCGACGTTCAGATAGCTGGCGGCCGGCTGCGGCGGGCCGATCCTGACGGCCTGGTCTGCCTCGGCGACGAACGGCAGGTCCTGGTCGGCGTCGGAGTAGACGGCGATGGCCCTGATGCCCAGCTGCCTGGCCGTCCTGATCACCCGCCTGGCTATCTCGCCGCGGTTCGCGACCAGGACAGATGCTGGCACGGGGGGCAGCCTACAGCCGGCTCGCCAGCCGCCGTCCTGCGACCTCGGCGAGCGCGGCCACCACGCCAGGGTCGTACTCGGTCGCCGTGTCGAGCCGCAGCCGCTCGAGCGCGGCGTTGGACCGCTCCCGCTCGGTCGACCCGCCGACCATGTCGTCGAAGGCATTGACCGCCCTGATGATGCGGCTGCCGAGCGGCGGCTGCTGGCCAGGGCCGAGATACGGCATGCTCTGGCAGCGCACCAGCTCGGCCACCTGGTCGAGCACCTGCGCTTGCTTGATCACCTCGGCGCCGAGCTCGGCCACTCGCTGCTGGTCGTCGGCCGACAGCAGCACGGTCGCGCCGCCGGGAATCGGATCGCGCAGCGACAGCTGGCCGATGTCGTGCATCAGCGCCGCGTACTCCAGGTCAAGCAGCTCGCGTTCTGGCATGCCGACCTCGCGGCCGACCGCCACCGCCAGCCGCGACACCCGGCGTGAGTGGCCGCGCTCGACGTACCCGCCGACCTCGGTCACGCCGGCCAGCGACCTGACCGTCTGCAGGTAGGTGGCCCTGATCCCGGCGTACCTGCGGAACGCCACCTGAATGACCAGCAGCGGGCCGAGGAACACCAGCAGCTCCATCAGCCCCATCACCTCGGCGGCGAGCACCGTGATGATGGCCGACGCGGCGACCGCGGCGCCGAGCGGTGCCTGCAGCCGCATCTCGTCAGCGATAGCCACCGAGAACTTGGCGCCCACGTCGTCTGCCCTGATCAGCCCGCTGATCAGGGTATCCAGCAGCCAGCCGAGCGTGAGCAGCAAGACCATCACCAGGACGGCCAGCCACCAGTAGTGCGTGTTGACGAACAGCTGGCTGCCGAACAGCGGCCTGGCCACCGCCGCGACGGCGCTCACCGCAAGCAGCCTGCTGCACATTCCGGTCAGCCCGGCCGGCCGCCCGGCCACCACGTGCGGCAGCGCGCCGACCGCCATGCCGACCGCGGTCACGGCGATCACCTGGCCCCAGGCCAGGTGCACCACGTCACTGTGGTGCAGCGCGTGGTGCATGTGCACGCGGAGCAGCAGCGCGTAGGACATGGCGCCGACCATGGAGATCGGCGCCGCCTCCCGGCCACCGGGCAGCGCCAGCCTGAGCAGTTCGCCGATCGCGATGTAGCCGCCGAAGGCCAGCGCAATTTCTGGCTGGTGCAGCTTGAAGGCGGCTACCGTGACGGCCCCGAGCACCACCATCGTGCTCGCCGCGAACAGCAGCAGCCTGCCCGAGTCCAGCGTCTGCCAGGACGACCAGCGCTCGGTCGGCGCGCTGGTGCTGAGCTGGTGCGTGCTCACAGGCTGTCCACCACGCGCAGCGGCGCCGTCGGGTCGTCGTGGTCCTGAGCGGTGATCACGCCCAGATCGGCCGGCTTGGCCTGCGGTGCGGCGAGCCGCCAGCCCTCGCGCTCGAGCGCCGTCAGGAACGCGCCGACGATCAGCGGGTCGAACTGCGTTTCGGCACCTTTGCGCAGCTCGAGCACGGCCTCGCCGATGCTGCGGGCCTCGCGGTATGACCTGGTCGAGGTCATCGAGTCGAACGCGTCGGCCACCGCGATGACCCTGGCGAAGATCGGGATCTCATGGCCGGCAAGCCCCATCGGGTAGCCCTTGCCGTCGATCCGCTCGTGGTGGTGGGTGATGCCGGCCAGCGCCTCTTGCAGGAAGCCGATCTCGCGGACGATGTCAAGCCCGCGCATCGGGTGCAGCTGGATGGCCGCGAACTCGTCCTCGGTCAGCGGGCCGGTCTTCTGCAGCACCTGCGTGGGCACGCCGAGCTTGCCCACGTCGTGCAGCATGCCGGCGAACTTGATCGCCTCGACCCTGGCCTGCCGCATGCCGATCTGCCGCGCGATCATCCCAGAGCCGCGGGACACCCGCTCGCTGTGCCCCCTGGTGTAGAAGTCCTTGGTCTCGACCGCCTGGCACAGCGCCGACATCGTCGACTGGTAGGCCTGCTGCTGCTCGGCGAACTGGGCCATCGCCCAGCGCGCGACGAACAGCGGCACCAGCACGATGACCGCCGCGAACCAGTTCGTGACCGTCCACAGCGCCGCGATGACCAGGCCGAGCGAGGCGAAGCACAGGTCGGATGCGAGCAGCATCGGCACGCTCGACTCGATGCCGGACCGCGGCAGCAGCGCCGAGGAGCCGCGGTTGAGCCTGAGGATGACCCAGATCAGGCCCTGATTCGCCAGCACGTGCACCACCGCGGCGGCCAGGAAGGGCGCGACCAGGTACGGGAAGTAGTGCGGCGGCGGCGGCCCGAACGGGTGACTCGCGGGATAGCGGTGCTGCAGCCTGACGAACGTCACCCCGGCGGCGAAGCCGGACAGCGCGTACATGGCGCCGTTGAACAGCCGCTCGGCGAGCGCCCCGGCCAAGGACCGGTCGGCGGACCGCTGCTTCCTGCGCACGCTCAGCACCGAGACCGCGCCGACCAGCGCGGCGCCAAACGGCCCGAGCAGCACCACGGCCGCGAGCGTGGCCGACGAGCTTGGCGACCACGAGGCCTGCCGTGACGCAAGCGGGGCCGGCGCGGAGTCGCAGATCAGGAACAGTAACTGTAGGACAACAAGCTCAACCCAGTAGTGCGCGCCAACATGGCCTGGCGGCGACTTGACCACCAGCGCAGCTGCGGCAGCCACGACCAGCCCGATGTAGACCCAGGCCGCACGGGAGACCATGAACCCCCACACTATCGGTAGTTGGGCGACAACATCGGGTTATCTTCGGTCGATACCCAGCCCTGGGGGACACCCTCTGGAACTCCCGAGGTTACTCCGCGACGACCTCGGTGATCTCGATCTCGGCACGCACCGCCGCGATCCTGGCAAGTACCTTGGTGCGCAGCTCGCCAGGCACCTCGTCATGCCCGCAGCACTTCTGCACGAGCTTCTTCACCAGTTCCTCGAGCCCGTACTCGCGCAGGCAGGGGCCGCACTCGTCAAGGTGCTGGCGGATCTGGGTGTAGGACACCTCGCCGATCTCGCCAAGCTCGCCGTCGATGTAGTCATAGACAAGCGCGAGCACCTCGGTGCAGGGCGTCTCGTGCGGCTTGCCGCAGCTCATGACGCGTCCTTCCGCGGCGCGCCGGCGTCCGTGCCCTGCCCGGCCGGCAGCAGTCCGAGCTCGGCCGCGTAGTCCTGCAGGTGCTCGCGCAGCTGCCGCCGCCCGCGATGCAGCCTGGACATGACGGTTCCGATCGGAGTGCCCATGATCTCGGCGATTTCCTTGTAGGCAAATCCCTCTACATCAGCCAGGTATACCGCGATCCTGAACTCTTCGGGCAGCGCTTGCAGCGCCGCCCTGATATCGGCGTCGGGCAGCCGTTCGAGCGCCTCGTTCTCCGCCGACTTCAGCCCGCCGGACGTGTGCGACGCGGCCCGCGCCAGCTGCCAGTCCTCGATCTCCTCCGCGCCGGAGCGCTGCGGCTCGCGCTGCCGCTTCCGGTAGGAGTTGATGAAGGTGTTGGTCAGGATCCTGAACAGCCACGCCTTCAGGTTCGTGCCAGCCTGGAACTGGTGGAAGGAGGCGTACGCCTTGGCGAACGTCTCCTGCACGAGGTCCTCAGCATCGGCCGGGTTGCGGGTCATCCGCATCGCAGCCGCGTAGAGCTGATCAAGGTACGGCAGCACGTCAGCTTCAAAGCGCTGACTGCGCTGCTCCAGTGTCTCCGGGACCTGACCCACCCCTTCCGGCTTCGGAGGCTTGGGCGGACTTACCTGCCAGCCGCCTCGGCGGGAGGATACATCGCCAAAGGTAGCCGGGCGCGGCAGGACCGCTACTCGGAGGTCGTCGGCCGGCTCGCAGCTTGCTAGAGGCACATGCGGTCAAACGCAGCGTGACGGTGCTTCATTCCGCTGGTGACCGCCGTGCCTGCGGAAACCCGGCCCGACCCGATCCCGGCCCAGGCCGGTCAGCGGCGCATCCGGTCGTGCTTGGCCTGGCAGGTCACGCACCTGGACGCCTCTGGCTTGGCTTCGAGCCTGCCCTCGGGAACCGGCGCTGCGCAGTCCACGCAGGTGCCGTAGGTACCGAGGTCAATCCGGTGCAGCGCGGCGAGCACGTCGGACCGCTGGCGGCGGGCCACCGCGATCACCGCGTCGGACCGCTCGGCCTCCGACAGGTTCGCCCCGGCGTCGGCGGGGTCCTGCGGGTAGTCGGCGGTGAAAACGTCCTGATGGTGCGATCCATGCAGCACCGTGATAGACCGGTCGAGCTCTTCGCAAATCTCCTCGAGCCGCTGGCGTGCAGCGATGGTGTCCACAGCTCTCCCCGCCTCCTTTACTAGCGCGCCGGCAGCGTCATCGGGGGTGTCGCGCTGCCCGGCAAGTCCGGCCAGGCCCTTCAGTGCAGCGCGTCTGCCGATCCGCTGGAACCGCTCGCGCTGGCTGGCGCTAACGGCGCCAGCAGGCCCGCCTCGACGGGCTCGATGAGGTTCGGCCCGTTATTGCGCACCGAGTTCACGGCCTTCGATACCGGGAACGACACCAGTCCGCTGGATGCCGCCGGCAACATGAGCAGCCGCAGTTCACTCGGGTCGCTACTGGCTGGATCGAGCCAGTCGGCCCACCGGTCCCGGCCGATGACCATCGGCATCCGGTCGTGGATCTTGCCGAGCTCGTCCGGTGCGCTGGTGGTGATAATCGTCACTGACCAGAGCCAGGCATCGGGGTCGCCGTCCGGTACCGCCTTGTCCCGCCACAGCTCGTACAGCCCGGCGAAGGCCAGCGAGCTGCCGTCCTTCTTGGTGATGTAGTACGGCTGCTTCGGCACCGCCCTGGGCGGGCGATCCACCTCGGTGCCGTCCAGCTTCATCCACTCGTAGTAGCCGTCGGCGGGCAGCAGGCAGCGGCGCTTGGCGAACGCGTGCCGGAACGCCGGCTTCTCGCTCACCGTCTCGGCGCGCGCGTTGATCAGCCGGCTGCCGATGGAAATGTCCTTGGCCCAGAACGGCACCAGGCCCCAGCGGACTACCCGCAGTTGCCTGACCGCGCCCGGCTGCGCGCTCGCCTCGGCCTCCCGATCGTCCCGGTCGGGGCGCTCCTGCCGGGTCAGCACGGCGTACACCGGCTTGGTCGGCGCAACGTTGTAGTCGGGCTCGAGCGGCTCGGCCACCTTGTCGCGCTGCACGCTGAACTCCTCAAGGAGCTCGATGCGCTTGCGCGCGGAGGCATACCGGCCGCACATGCTGTCCTCACGATGACGAAGCCGCTCGGGGAAGCTCAGATTTGCCAGTACATAACCATGATCCGGCTTTGCCAAACCTTGCCAAGACATCTGTCTCATTCCGGGCCCGCCAGCTGCGCGGCAGCATCACTCGCGCTCGCCATGGCCGGCCGGTCGCAGGCCAGTACGCTCGACTCATGCAAGCTGGCCGGGAAGCGGAAACCCCGTGGCGCGCGCCGACCGCCGGGGCGCCGGTGCGTGCCAGCGTGCGGCTGCCTGGCTCGAAATCCATCACCAACAGGGCACTGATCCTGGCCGCGCTGTCCGATCAGCCGACGGTCATCGCGGGCCCGCTGCTGGCCCGCGACACCAGCCTGATGGCCGCCGCGATCGGCGCGCTCGGCGCCGCCGTGACGACCGCTGGCGATGACTGGCTGGTGACGCCTGGCTGGCGGCAGGGCCGCGCCAGCGTGGACGTCGGCAACGCCGGGACCGTGCTCAGGTTCGTGCCGCCGGTCGCCGCGCTGGCCAGTGCCGACGTCGAGTTCCACGGGGATCCGCGGGCCGCGCAGCGGCCGGTCTGGCCGCTGCTCTCCGGGCTCCGGCAGCTCGGCGTGCAGGTGGACGACGGCGGACGCGGCGCGGTCCCGTTCGTGGTCAGGGGCCGCGGCGCCGTGCCGGGCGGCGCGGTCACCGTGGACGCGTCGTCGTCCTCGCAGCTGGTGTCCGGCCTGCTGCTCGCCGCGGCCAGGTACGACAAGGGCGCGGAGATCAGGCACGAAGGGCCGCCGGTGCCCTCGGCACCGCACCTGGCCATGACCGTGGCGATGCTGCGGGCCGCGGGCGCCGAGGTGCAGACCGCAGCGAGCGCCGGTGCGGCTGGCAACGACAGCGGCGCCGGCCGAGTCGTTCCCGACCTATGGCGGGTGTATCCAGGACCGTTGCGGCCTGGCGGCATCAGCGTGGAACCTGACCTGTCGAACGCCGCGCCGTTCCTGGCCGCCGCGCTGGTCACCGGCGGCCAGCTGACGATCACCGGCTGGCCGGCCCGCAGCCTGCAGGCGGCGGACCAGATCGCCGCGGTCTTCGGCCAGCTTGGCGCCAGCTTCACCGCGTCGGCCGCGGGGATGACGGTGGCCGGCACCGGCAGCGTCAGCGGCATCACCGCCGACCTGCACGACATCGGCGAGCTGACGCCGGTGCTGACCGCGGTGGCGGCGCTGGCGGACGGGCCGTCGACGTTCACCGGCATCGGGCACCTGCGGCTGCACGAGACCGACAGGCTGGCCGCGCTGGCCGGCCAGATCGGCAGGCTCGGCGGGCACGTCAGCGAGCTGCCGGACGGGCTGCGGGTGCGGCCGAGGCCGCTGCGGGCGGCCGCCGAGCCGTTCGACAGCCACGATGATCACCGGCTGGTGATGGCGGCGGCGGTGCTCGGGCTCGCGGTGCCAGGGCTGCGGGTGCGCAACGCGGCGACGGTGGGCAAGACGTTCCCCGAATTCATCGGGCTGTGGCAGCAGATGCTTGGCAGCTCACCCTGAGCCGGCTCGCGCACCTGGACGAGGACGACGTCAGGATCCGGCCAGGCAAGGGATCGCGGCCGCGGACCAAGAGCAGGCCGGCGCACGCCGATGCGGTCGATGCGATGGTCGCCGCGGTCGACCGTGGCCGCTACCGGTGCTGGGTCGGCGACCTGGACGTCACCGCGATGAAGGCGCGCGAGCTTGGCCGCGGCGGCATCGTGGTCGGCGACCGGGTGCTGCTCGCTGGCGACGTCAGCGGGCAGCCGGGGACGCTGGCCAGGATCGTCAGGGTGCAGCCAAGGTCGACCGTGCTGCGCCGGTCGGCCGACGACACCGACCCGGTGGAGCGGGTCATCGTCGCCAACGCCGACCAGCTGGTGATCGTCTGCGCGCTGGCGGACCCGCCGCCGCGGCCACGGCTGATCGACCGGTTCCTGGTAGCCGCCTACGACGCCGGGCTCGATCCGCTGCTCTGCCTGACCAAGGGTGACCTGGCCGGCCCGGCCGAGCTGCTGTCGGTGTACCAGCCGCTCGGCGTGCCGTACCTGGTCACGGCGCGGCCGCTGACCGGCGCCATGCTCGACGACCTGCGCGCCAGGCTGGCCGGGCGGGTCAGCGTGCTCGTCGGCCATTCAGGGGTCGGCAAGTCCACGCTGGTGAACGCGCTGATCCCGGCCGCCGACCGGGCCGTCGGCCCGGTCAGCCCGGTCACCGGGCGCGGCCGGCACACCTCGTCCTCCGCGGTGGCGTTCCGGTTGCCGGCACCGCCGTTGGGTGCCGGCCCCGGTGGACCAGAACATGGCGGCGGGCTGATCATCGACACGCCAGGGCTGCGCAGCTTCGGGCTTGCGCACATCGCCGTCGACCGGGTGATCAGGGCGTTCCCCGAGCTGGCCGAGGGCGCCGAGATGTGCCTGCCCGGCTGCACCCACCTGGCCCAGGACTGCCGGCTTGACGGGTGGGTCGCCGAGCAGGGCGTCGACCCGCGACGGCTCGAGTCGCTGCGCCGGCTGCTGCGCAGCCGCGAAGGGCTCGAGCCCGCCGAGGCCGCGGACGCAGCCGAGCCGGCCAGACCTGGCGAGTGACCAGCACCTCGCCTGACACCGGCCGGGACCCGCGCCCTGGCATGGCCAGTGTGCACCGTTAGCGATACCGTTTCGCGCCATGGCGGGTTTTGACGACGACCTGCGGTTCGCCCATGTGCTGGCCGACGCCGCGGACGACATCGCCATGCGCAGGTTCCGCTCGCTGGACCTGCAGGTGACCGCGAAACCCGACCTCACCCCGGTCACCGACGCGGACCTGGCGATCGAGGACTCGCTGCGGAACGTGCTGCGCCGGTCCAGGCCGCGCGACGCCATGCTCGGCGAGGAGTACGGCAGGGCCGGGTCGAGCACGCGCTGCTGGGTGATCGACCCGATCGACGGCACGAAGAACTTCGTCCGTGGCGTGCCGGTGTGGGCCACGCTGATCGGCCTGATCGCCGAGGACGACGTCGCGGTCGGGGTGGCCTCCGCGCCCGCCCTCGGCCGCCGCTGGTGGGCGGCCAGGGACGGCGGCGCGTGGACCGGCCGCAGCCTGACCAAGGCATCGGCGTGCAAGGTCTCCGGGGTTGCCAGCCTGGGCGACGCCTCGCTGTCGTATTCAGAACTCGGCGGCTGGGAGGAGTCTGGGCGGCTGCCCGGGTTCCTCGGCCTGGCCAGCAAGGTCTGGCGGACCCGCGCGTACGGCGACTTCTGGTCGCACGTGCTGGTCGCCGAGGGCGCGGTGGACATCTCGGCAGAAATCGGCGTCTCGCTGTGGGACGTGGCCGCGCTGCAGGTGATCGTGGAGGAGGCCGGCGGTGCGTTTAC
>JASHQL010000124.1 GCA_030039155.1 Streptosporangiaceae bacterium
TAGCTGTCCGGCGGCTGCCTGGCGGCCGCATCCCTGCGGGTCGGCGCGGCTGCCGGCGGCACCGGGACGGCCGGGATGGCGGTGTGCAGCGCGGTGGCCAGCTGAGCCGGCGTGGTCAGCGCGTCCCCGGCCGTCCCCGGCAGGCTGAGCGCCTGGCAGGCGACCTCGTCCAGTGCGGCGGGCACGCCGGCCCGTACCTGCCTAGGCCGCCGTAGCTGGCCTTCGGCGGTCGGCGCAGGCGGCAGCGAGGGGTAGTCGCCGCCCGGCCACAGGCCGGTCAGGCTGGCGTACAGCAGCCGGCCAAGGGCGGCGGTGTCGGCCAGCTCCGGATTGTCCGCAGTGATCCCGGCCAGCGCGGCGTCCACGCCGAGTCCGGTGATCTTCAGCCCGCTGCCCGGCGTCCAGCGCAGCGAGTCCGGCGTGAGGCACAGGTGGGCGAGCCCTGCCGCGTGCGCGCTGGCCAGCGCGGATGCGGCCTCGGCGACGATCCTGGCGCCGCCGGTCAGGTCCATGCCGCCGGTGAGCAGGTCGGCGAGCGTGTCGCCCGATGCCCACTCCATCACCACGTAGGCGTGGTCCCAGTCGTCCTCGACGTCGAAGACCCTGGCCAGCCGGGAGTCCGGCAGCCGGCTTGCGGCCCTTGCGGCGGTGACCACCTCGGCGATGCGCGGGAAGCCGGCCGCGAAGGTGAGCACCGTGACCGGCCTGGCGAGCGTCTCGTCGATCGCCTTCCAGGCAGACCAGCCAGCGGCCGCGGCCAGCCTGTCCTCAAGCCGGTAGCGGCCGCCGAGCTTTGTGCCCGGTTCAGAGATGAACGTGCTCATAGGTCACAGCTCAAAGGCGCGCCGGCCCTCGACCCTCCCCTCGGTGGGCCGTAGGTGATCAACAGCCATCACAAAGACCATGATGCTGCACAACATGCTAAGCCGCGCTGGCAGCCCCGGTGGGCTCACCGCACCATGCCAGTGCAAACCGTTACCGGTCGGGGACTGATTGCTGGCCTGTGCGGCTCGCGCAGCAGCCAGCGCCGGGCCGGTCACCGCCGGAACCTGGCCAGCACGGTCCTGGTCAGGTCGGTCACTTCGGTGATCCGCAGCGCGCTTGCGGTCAGCACGTAGATCGCCAGCCCGCCAGTCCCTGCCAGCAGCACGATCGCCAGCGAGCCGAGCAGCCTGCCGCCGACAAGCGCGTCGATGACCCACACCACCAGCAGCGCGAACAGCACCGCGGGCAACGTCGCCACGTGCATCCTGACCAGGGTCCGCCTGATGTTCCAGCCGTCAAGGCCACGCAGCCGGACGCTGAGGATCCGGCCGGCCAGCGCCGCCCCGACCAGGTTGGCCAGCCCGAAGCCGAGGCCGAGCGCGGCGATCACCGCGATGCCGTGCAGCAGCCACAGCGCCAGCAGGTTGGCGACGATGTTCACCGTCATGGTGATCAGCCCGATCAGCGCTGGCGTGCGGCTGTCGTGCAGCGAGTAGAACACCCGCAGCTGCAGCTGGAACATCGTGTAAGGGAGCAAGCCGAGGCAGAACATCGCGAACACGATTCCGGTGCCGTGTGCCTGCTGCAGGTGGAAGTTGCCGTGCGCGAACAGCACGATGGCCAGCGCGGGGCCGAGCACGGCCAGGATGAAGGCCGAGGGGACCACGATGGCCGAGGCGAGCCTGACCCCGCTGGAGAAGTCCTCCCTGACCCTGCCGAACTTGCGCTCGGTCGCGTGCGCGCTCATCCGCGGCAGCAGCGCGGTGATCACCGAGATGCCGACGACCGCGTACGGCATCTGGAAGAGCTGCCACGCGTAGGTATAGGCGGTGTAGCCGGTGTCCTTGTTCGCCCCGATGTTGCAGATGACCGTGGTGACCAGGAACGCCACCTGGGTGGCGGCGATGTAGCAGAACATCCAGCCGGCCATCCGGCCGATCTCGCGGGTCTCCTCGCGGCGGAAGTCGAACCTTGGCTGCCAGCGGAAGCCGACGTGCCGGAGCGCCGGGAACAGCGCGGCGGTCTGCGCCACGATGCCCAGCGTGGTGCCGAGGCCGAGCAGGCCGATCTGCCCGCCGGACAGGTGCACCGTGCTGGCGCCCGCGTGTGCCGCCTGCGCGTGCCCGCCGACGGTCATGAACATCAGCAGGACCAGGATCACGACCACGTTGTTGACGACCGGCGTCCACATCGGCGCGGCGAAGCTGCCGCGCGAGTTGAGCACGGCGCCCATCAGCGAGCTCATCCCGTAGAAGAAGATCTGCGGGATGAAGAAGTAGGCGAAGATCACCACCAGGTGCAGCTGCTGGCCGCTGATCGAGCCCTTGTACAGGTCGACGATGGGCGCCGCGGCGATCGTGGCGACGATCGTGATGGCCAGCAGCGCGATCGTGATCATCGTGAACATGCGCTGGTTGAACGCCTCGCCGCGGTCCGCGTCCCGCTTCGTGGCGTTCACGATGAGCGGCACGATCACGCTGGTCAGGATGCCGCCGAGGGCCAGGTTGTAGACCACGTTGGGCAGCGTGTTGGCGTTGTTGTACGCCACGGAAAGCGCGACCCCGCCGAGCGCCCAGGCCTGCACCAGGGTGCGCAGCACGCCGCTGAACCGTGACGCCAGCGTGCCCATCGCCATGACGCTGCTCGACCTGACCACCGACGGGCCCTCGGCCGCCAGGTCCGGGCTGATGATCGGGACCGGGCCGGTCTCGTCGAAGAACCAGCCAGGACCGGCCTGCGTGCTCGGCCCCGGCGAGGCGGTATAGGTCCGTGCCCAGCCCTCCGGCCAGCTCACCGGTTCGCTGTCTGGATCGGCTGACCCGCCGTTTGCGCCACCGTGATGAGGCCGGGAACGTGTCGGCTCGGCCGGGCTGCCATCGCGCCGCACCACCCGCCGCAGGCCGGTGTGCTGGCCGCCAGGCTGCTGGTCAGGCAGCGCAGCCGGGGCTTCGCCGGCCGCCCGCCTGGCTCCGGGCACCGCGCCTGGCGGCTGACCTGGGTCGTAGGGGCCACGGCCGGGCGTGCTGAAGTCGTACAGGTAGTCGGAGTCGTCGGCCTGGCCGCCGCCGGACTGCTGGCCGAACGGCTGCCAGCCCTCGTCCCGGTATCCGTCGGCGGACCGGTACGCGGCGGGGCTGCCGTAGCTCGCATCGTCGCGGCCGGCAGTGTGGTAGCCAGCGCCAGGCTGGGCCGGGCCGGCCGCTGAGTCCCACACCACCGGGTCTTGGTAGTCATCGCCTTGGCGCAGGTACACATGGCCGTGACCAGGCTCTTGCAGGCGCCGCTCGTACTGCCGCCGCTCGTACTCGTAGGCGGCCTGCCGCGGGTCGTAGGAGCCGTGCTCCTGCTCGACCTGGCTGCCAGGGTTCAGGCCGGGATCAGGCTGTCCGTAGTCGCGATCTGGCCAACCACGCGCGTGCCCGCCAGCCGACGGGTAGCGGCCGGCGTTCCCCGGCTCGTCATAGCCGGCCTGCGGCTGGCGGTGCGCGTCGTAGTCCCGCGGGTCGCCCTGGCCAGGCCCGTAATACTCGGCCTGGTAGCCGCCCTGCGGCTGCGCCTGCGGGTAGCCGCCAGGCTGCCAGGGACCGTGCTCAGGCTGCCGGTAGGCAGGTCCGCCATAGGGGTCGCGCTGGTCGTAGGAGTCGGCCTGTGGATAACCAGGCTGGCCGTAGTCCGGCTGCCGCGCGGCCGGCTGGTCGCCGTACCAGGGCTCTTGATAACCGGGCCAGTCGGAACCGGATTCTGGCCCGAGCTCGTCGTCATGACCAGGGCCAGCGTCCGGGAAGCCAGGATGCCGCCCCCGGTCAGCCGGAGTCCGGCCGGACTCGGGCCCTGGCGTAGTCATCCGACTCCTCCGTCATGACATCTCCAGCATCGGCAGCACCGGGCTGGGCGTCCACAGCATCGACGGTATCGGTTTGCGCGGCCTGCCCGCTCCCCTCGCCATCGCCTGCCCCCGTCGACGGGCCCGGCTCTGACGCTGCTGCCCCCGGCTGCCCTCGCCGCATCGCCCGCGCCGCGGACGCGATCATGAAGATGCCGAGCGCGCCAGCCAGGATGATCAGGGCCAGGTTACCCAACTGCGTGGCCTCTACCGTCATGGTGACCGGCGGTGATACCAGCCGCCCCGACGGCGTCAGCAGGGTGAGCGTCACCACGGTGGTGCCGATGGTGCCCGCCGCGAACTTGACCGGCACCAGCTTCTGGGTGTTCGCAGGCACCGTGACCGGGCTCCGGTCGTAGCTGACCGTGACGTTATTGCCCTCTGGCGTCACCCCAACCTTGACCCGGACCGCGCGGTTCAGCTGATTGTCGATCAGCACCTGCACGTTGCCCTTCAGCCCGCCGAGCGTGACATGGCCGTCGCCGATGACATGCACGCTGTGCGTGAGCTTGGTGACGTCGCCTGCCAGCTGGTGCAGCAGCTTCCGCGCGCCGGCCTCGTTCTTCCGGCCACCGCGCCACATCGACGACTCAATGGCGGCCACCGCGAGTGACAGTGCCTGATCGGGCTTGACCAGGATGCTCTGCAGCTCCCTGATCCGCTGATCCTGGGCCTTCACGGCGCTCAGCAGCGGCCTGGACAGCGCGCCTGGCGCCGTGGCGTTCGGCGCGTGCCGCGCCACCTGGCCCGGCAGCTTCTTGGCCTTGACCAGCGAGGCCATGCTGACCGGCCGCAGCCAGGGCGCCGTCGCGGTGTCCCTGAGCACGGTGTCGGCCATCGAGCTTGACGGCGCCCAGCGGCGCGGTGGCGCCACCACGATGACCCCAGATGACGGCTCCTGCGCGGCGATCATCGCGGTCTCGGCCAGGTAGCGCTGTTCGGCCGCCACCGCGGTGCCCGCGGTGGCGCCCTTCGCGTCCACCGTGCCGAGCACCTGGGTGATGGTGTGGTCGGCGAGCAGCACGTGCAGCTGGCTGCCCTCGCCGTCCGGCGTGCTTGACACCTCGGCCGCGGTGTAGGGCAGTGCCTGCACGGTCGGCATCGCGCTGCTGTCGAGCACCAGCGTCCTGATCCCGTCGACGGCCAGGTTCTCCAGCATGGAGTAGGTCGCCTGGCCGCCCGGCGGCCAGGCGACCTGCGTGGCCGCCGGGCCCACCAGCTTGCTGCCGAGCACCTGGCTGGCCACCGACTTGCCCTCGGTCAGCGCCCTGTTCAGGTCGTTGCCGAGGCTTGCCCTGGTGAGCGCGGCGATGTCGACGTCGCCGTACGGGGTGAGGAACATGGCCTGGCCGGCCAGCGCACCGCGCAGGCTGGCAAGCCAGCTGGCGGCGGCCTTGCCGTCGCCGCCGCCGCACCGCGATATGGCCTGCAGGCTGGCCAGCAGCGCCGGGTCCAGGGCCCAGCTCAGGTGATCTTGCGCTGAGTAGGCAGCGCCGGCGCTGAGCAGTGCGCGCAGCCGGCCGCCGGCCACGCTGGTGGCAAGCTGCCGCTCGAGCTGACGGTGGCAGCGCGGCGCGGCCGGCGAGTCGATGAGCGGCCAGACCCAGCTCACCTGCTGCGGCTTCGGCATGCTGGCAGCGTCGGGTCCGTGCCTGGCTGGCACGTACGGCAGGAACGTCTGCACGGTGCCGATCGGGGCGCCGGCCGCGGTGTCGGTTTGCGCGGACAGTGGGTACACGCCGAATGCCGCCATCCCGACCTGGCTCACCGAAAGCGAGGTCGTCCAGGTCACGGTCTGGCCCGGCCGCAGCCGGCCGGCCACCGGCCAGGTCTTCCCGCACGCTGGCGTGCTGACCAGGTAGCCGCCCGACTCGTACAGCGCCAGCTCGGACCGGCTGGTGAGGGCCTGCGGCGACGAGCACAGCTCGACCGAAAGTCCGCTGAGCGGCACATCGGACTTGCTGGTGAGGGTGCCGTGCACGGTGACGGTGCTGTGCGGGCCCGCCCACTGCGGGCTGATGCCGGTGAGCGTCATGGTCACCGGCTGCCCGCCCGGCTGGCTGGCCCCGGCCGGGCTCGCCGAGGCCGGCTGCGGCAGCCCTGCCGTGGCCAGCAACGCCGCGAGCAGGGCCGCTGCCAGGAACGGCCCAAGCCGGGCCGGCCGCCCGGCCCGCCGGCTCGGGCGCCTGGCATCAGCGCGCGGATTGGGCATGGCGGAAATGCTATGGCCGGCGGCCGGCTGGTTCGGGCATCGTTCGGCAGGATCGGTCGCGGGGGGCGTCTTGGCGGGTCGACCCGCCGCCGGCTGCGCTGCAGATCAGGTGCATCTGGTTCCTCCGGGCTTCCCGGCTTCCCTCAGGCTACGCGCAGGCCGTACCCTCGATGCCCGTGCCAGAGTCAGCGCCCCAGTCAGGCAAGCAACTGTCCGGCAGCCAGCTGGCGGCCGCGGCGACCCTGTTTTCCACAGTCTCGCCCCTGGCTGACGAGCTGGGCCAGCTTTTCGGCCGCCGCGGTCACGAGCTGGCGCTCGTTGGCGGGCCGGTTCGCGACATCCTGCTCGGCCGCACTCCGCTGGACCTGGACCTCACCACCGATGCCCAGCCGCGGCAGGTGCTGGAGATCATCGGCCAGTGGGCCGAAGCGGTGTGGACCACCGGGATCGACTTCGGCACGGTGGGGCTGCGCAGGGCGGACTCGAACTTCGAGATCACCACCTACCGCAGCGAGCACTACCAGCGGCACTCACGCAAGCCAGACGTGCAGTTCGGCACCTCGCTGCCGGACGACCTGGCCCGCCGGGACTTCACCGTGAACGCGATGGCAGTCACGCTGCCTGGGCATGAGTTCGTCGACCCGTTCGGCGGGCTGGCGGACCTGCGCCGCGGGGTGCTGCGCACGCCGGCCAGCCCGGCCGAGTCGTTCGGCGACGATCCGCTGCGCATCCTGCGGGCCGCCAGGTTCGCCGCGCAGCTCGGCTTCGAGGTGGCCGAGCCGACCCGCGCGGCGATGACCGAGCTGGCGCCGCGGCTGGCGCCGCCGACAGTGTCGGCCGAGCGGATCGCGGCCGAGCTCACCAAGCTGCTGTGCTCGCCGCTGCCTGGCGGCCCCGCGGCGGGCATCGCGCTGCTCGTCGACACCAAGGTGGCCGACGTCTTCCTGCCCGAGGTCCCGGCACTGCAGCTGGAGACCGATGAGCATCACCGGCACAAGGACGTCTACCAGCACTCGCTCACCGTGCTGACCCGCGCGATCGCGCTCGAGCAGCGGTATGGCCTGGCGGGTGACCTCAGGCTGCGGCTTGCCGCACTGCTGCATGACATCGGCAAGCCAAGGACCAGGCGGGCGCTGCCTGGCGGCCGGGTCACGTTCCACCACCACGAGGCCGTCGGCGCCAAGATGGCACGCAAGCGGCTGACCGAGCTGCGGTTCTCCAGGGAGATCGTGGCCGACGTGGAACGCCTGGTCGAGCTGCACCTGCGGTTCCACGGCTACGGCAGCGGCGAGTGGACCGACTCGGCGGTGCGCAGGTACGTCACCGACGCCGGCCCGCTGCTGACCAGGCTGCACGCGCTGACCAGGGCGGACTGCACGACCAGGAACCAGGCCAAGGCGCAGCGGCTGGCCCGCAGCTACGACAGCCTGGAAGCGCGGATAGCCGAGCTGCGCGAGCGCGAGGAGCTGGAGAGCATCAGGCCGGACCTGGACGGCGTCGCGGTCATGCGGGTGCTCGGCGTGCCGCCAGGACCCATTGTCGGCAAGGCGCTGCGGCACCTGCTCGCGCTGCGGATGGAGTACGGCCCGCTCGGCCAGGAACGCGCGCTTCAGGAGCTGCTGCGCTGGGCCGAGGCGGAAGGGCTGGACGCGCCAGAGCCGCCGGCCGGCTGACGCACCGCCACCCAGTACCCGGCCGCGGCCAGCAGGTAGCAGGCGCCGATGGCCGCGATCGCCACGTACGACTTGCCGTTGGCCGGGAGGAACAGCGCGACCACGATCGCGCCGGCGGCCAGCGCGGCGCTGTAGGCGATGTCGTAGAACGCGAACACCCGCCCGCGGAAGCTGTCTGCCATCTCCTCCTGCAGGATGGTGACCGCGGCGATCGCCACGTCCTGCCCGGCCAGGCTCACGCCGAACGCGATGACCACGAACGCGAGCTGACTGAAGGCCCAGCCGAGCGCGCCGGTGATGACGGTGCAGGCGACAAGCCCGGTGACGATCCAGGTCTGCTTGGTCATCCACCGCAGGGCAGGCGGGGTGACGAACGCGGCCGCGGCGAAGCCGACCGCGAGCGGGATGCCGACCAGCGTGGTGAAGTGACTGAGCGCGACGCTCGAGCTCTTCGGGTAGAAGTAGTTCCGGTACAGCAGGATGACCAGCACCGAGAGCGCGCCGTAGCAGAACTTGTTGCCGGCGGTCGCGCCAAGCGCCGCGGCCGCCTGCCGGCGGCGCCAGACCTGCCTGGCGCCGTCCGCCAGCCCGGCCGCCACCACGGCGAGCGCGCCGGCCAGCTCAGTCAGCCTGGCGACCAGGCCGTCCGGCCGCGCCTCCTGCTGGTCGGGCCCGAGCAGGCTCCTGCGCATGGTCAGCGCGGGCAGGCCGGACACCAGGTAGCAGCAGCCCGCGGCGACCAGGATCATCGCGTAACCGAAGTGGCCGCCGCCGGTGAGCAGCCGGACCACCAGGGCGATTGCCGCGCCGACGAGTGTCATGATGCCGCCGGCCGTCGGTGACACGCCGTTCGCCATCACCAGCTTGTCTGGCCTGACCACGTGCGGCAGCGCGGCGGAGAGGGAGGCAAGGAAGAACCGGCTCACGCCGAACACCACAAGCGCGACGACGAGCAGCGGGCCGCCAAGCGTGCCGGAACCGACTAGTACCGCGGTGAGCGCGACCAGTGCGGCCCTGAGCACCGCCGACCAGACCAGGATCTGGCGGCGGGACCAGCGGTCGATGAACACCCCGGCGAACGGCCCGACGACCGAGTACGGCAGGTAGAGCGCGGCGAACGCGGCCGCGGCCGAGCCAGGGCCAGGGTAGGTGGAGTTATTGAAGAAGACGTACGTGCCGAGACCGGCAGTGAACAGGCCGTCGCCGGTCTGCGCGATCAGCCGGGTCGCGAACAGCTTCCTGAAGTCGCGCTCGGACAGCACCGTGCGCAGGTCGCCGATGAAGGTCGACTTGGCCGGAGGCTCGGTCGGCGGGCCATCTGGCGCCTGGATGGCGGCAGGCGGACGATCATCCGGCCGGGACACGAAGTCAGCCTATGGGGCGCCGCTATCCCCGGCCAGATGCGGTGGCCGGGGATAGCGAAGCGCGGGCCTAACGGTCCAGCTCGCCGCGGATGAACTTGTCCACCGCGTCGCGCGCGACGTCGTCGCCGTACTGCTCGGGCGGCGACTTCATGAAGTAGGAGCATGGCGAGAGCACCGGCCCGGCGACGCCGCGGTCCTTGGCGATCTTCGCGGCGCGAACGGCGTCGATGATCACACCGGCCGAGTTCGGTGAGTCCCAGACCTCGAGCTTGTACTCCAGGTTCAGCGGAGTGTCGCCGAACGACCTGCCCTCGAGCCTGACGTACGCCATCTTCCGGTCTTCCAGCCACGGCACGTGGTCGGACGGGCCGATATGCACGTCGGCCTTGGCCATCTCGTGCGGGATCTGCGAGGTGACCGCCTGGGTCTTGGAGATCTTCTTGGACTGGAGCCGCTTGCGCTCCAGCATGTTCATGAAGTCCATGTTGCCGCCGAAGTTGAGCTGGTAGGTGCGCAGCAGCTCGACCCCGCGGTCCTCGAACAGCTTGGCCATCACCCGGTGCGTGATGGTGGCGCCGACCTGGGACTTGATGTCGTCGCCGATGATCGGCAGGCCGGCGTCAGCGAACTTCTTCGCCCAGGCCGGGTCGGAGGCGATGAACACCGGCAGCGCGTTCACGAACGCCAGGCCGGCGTCGATCGCGCACTGGGCATAGAACTTGTCTGCCTCCTCCGAGCCGACAGGCAGGTACGACACCAGCACGTCTGCGCGCGACTCGCGCAGCGCCTGGACCACGTCGACCGGCTCGTCGTCGGACTCGGTGATGATCTCCCGGTAGTACTCGCCGAGACCGTCCATCGTCGGCCCGCGCTGCACCATCACACCGGTCGGCGGCACGTCGCAGATCTTGATGGTGTTGTTCTCGCTGGCAACGATGGCCTCGGCGATGTCACGGCCGACCTTCTTCGCGTCCACGTCGAACGCGGCCACGAACTCCACGTCCCTGACGTGATAGGGGCCGAACTGGACATGCATGAGGCCCGGCACCCGGCTCGCCGGGTCAGCGTCCTTGTAGTACTCCACGCCCTGGACAAGGGAACTGGCACAGTTCCCGACGCCCACGATGGCTACCCGTACCGAACCCATGGGGAATTGCTCCTTTATCTATGCAGCGCTGCGAACGGCCAGCCTCAGCCGGCCTGGCCCGCCCCGCCGCCTTCTGTGTGTTCCTGATCTCTGCTGCCGGGCGCGTCGCCCGACTGCCGTTCCGTCGCGATCAGCTCGTTCAGCCAGCGGACTTCACGCTCGACCGACTCAAGGCCATGCCGCTGCAGCTCGAGGGTGTAGCTGTCGACCCGCTCACGGGTCCTGGTGGCGGCCGCCCTGAAACCCTCGAGGCGCTCCTCGAGCCTGCTCCGGCGGCCCTCCAGGATCCGCATCCTGACCTCGGCCTTGGTCAGGCCGAAAAACGCGAAGTGCACGCCGAACCCGTCGTCCTCCCAGGACGAAGGGCCGGACTGAGCGAGCAGGTCTTGCAGCCGCTCCTTGCCCTCGGCGGTCAGCTTGTAGACGATCTTCGATCGGCGCGGCCGGTCGAGGGGATTCGCGGCACCGGCGGCACCGCGGGCCGGCGCCAGCAGTGCAGGGCGGCCGCCGCCGGTGTCCTCGGCGGAGATGAAGCCCCTGGCGACCAGGTCCTTCAGGCAGGGGTACAGCGAGCCGTACCCGAACGCACGAAACGCGCCCAGCAGCGAGTTGAGCCGCTTGCGCAGCTCGTAGCCGTGCATTGGCGTCTCGTGCAGGATCCCGAGCACGGCAAGCTCGAGCACGCCGGTTCGCTGACTACTCATGCCTGCCCGTACCTCCCGTCCTGCTCATGCCCGCCCGGTTTGAGCTACTCTCCATGCCAGCCAGATCCGGTTTCCGGCGAGCAATGTCTCGAACCGATGTATCGAGCCGATACATCGCAACGATATGTGCCCGTCTCTTTCTGCGCAAGTCCGGCGTGTCCGGCTGCTGCCATGCACCGTGGGGGTCCCGGCGGCGGAGGCCCCCGGTCTGGGGTTCCAGGGGTTATCCCCTGGGCAAACAGGCGAGGCCGCTGTCCGGCGTGAGCCGGACAGCAAGGCCGAGGTCTCGCCCCCCCGGCCAGCACGTCGTAACCTGTCGGGCATGAGGCGATCGGTGGTGGACTACGGGCTCGCGCGGCGTGCCACCATCGCGTCCGTGCTGGCCGGCCGGGCCACCCTGACCGACGTCTGCGACGCGCACCCCTACCTGCTGCGCGCGGCGAAGTTCCACGGCGAGGCGACCGACCGGCCCTGCCCGATCTGCCGCAAGGCAAAGCTCACCCACGTTACCTACGTCTACGGCGACCAACTCGGGCAGTATGAAGGCAGGGTCAAGCAGGGCCCAGAACTGGCCGAAATGGCTACGGAATATGGCGAGTTTCAGGTGTACGTCGTAGAGGTCTGCCAGAGTTGTTCCTGGAACCACCTAGCGTCGTCGTATGTTCTCGGCACAGGCGAGCCGCCTGCCAGGCGCAGTCGGCGAGCCCGGGCGAGCGAGTAGCCGGGCAGGTTCTGCGGCCCAGTGAGCGGCCCGGCTGGCCGCTCGGTCCATGCGCCTGCAGGCGGTGCCAGGCACAGGCCGACGCGGGGACGAAGTGCCTTTTACGTGCCGGGAGGTAGGTACGGGCAGGTAACGTGAGTTGCCTTGCGGTACCGCTGATGCTGTCGCCGCAAACCCCCAACCAGCGAGGACGCGTGAGTAACCCAGACTTGCCGGGGCCCTACTGGCAGGAGCCGGCCGACTCTGACTACCGCTCTGGCAGGCGCGGCGGCCGGAACGGCTCGTCCTACCGCGGCGATGGCTACGGTGCTGACGACTACGGCGCAGGCCGGCCGGCCAGGGCGGGCGGACACAACGGTAACGGTCACCGGCAGAACGGCGGCGGTTACCACGCCGGCCAGGACGGGCAAGCCAGCTCGCGGTCTCGCGGCAGCCGGGCGAGCGCGCCCGTGCAGCGCGACGAGTGGGGCTACCCGGCCGACGGCCGCGGCGGCAGTGCCGCGGGCGCCGAGGGAGGGCGTGCCGCCAGGCGCAAGCGC
>JASHQL010000125.1 GCA_030039155.1 Streptosporangiaceae bacterium
GGCACACCGTGCCCGGTCACGTAGAAAAAGCCACGCTCCCGGCAGGCGGCCTGGATCTGCCCGGCGACCGCGGCCTTGTCCGGCTCCGGCCCGTCGCCGGCCAGCGCCGTGACGTCGATGACCGGCAGCGCCGCCGGAGCCGCAGAACGAGCCATGCAGCCAATCCTGCCGCATCCGCGCCCCGCTGCCGGTGTCCTGGCCGTGCTGCGCAGGTCGGTGACGAGCCGCTGGTCCGCCGACCGCTGCACCAACGGTGCCGGCTTCCCGCTCGGGCTTGCCTGGCAGGGGCTACAGGCCGTTCCTGTCCAGCCAGGCCAGGCACTGGCTCGCCACGTCGCGCCAGCCGGCGTCGATGGTGAGCGAGTGGCCGCGGTCGGCGAACTCGGTGAGGTCGGTGACCGCGTCAGAGTGCCGGTACTGCTTGAGCGTCGCCTTCGTGATCGCTTCGGGCACGGTGTGGTCGCGGCCGCCCATGACCAGCAGCAGCGGGCCGCGGTTCTGGTTGCGGGTGTCGACCTTGGCGGGAGAATGCAACTCGAAGTTGGCTGCGGCGGCCTCGAACAGCGGGCGGCCAGGCGCCGGAATGGTCCACCGCTGGTACAGGTCGTTGGACTCATCCTCGGTGATGGCGTTGCCGAAGCTGTAGCGGAACTGCTCCGGGGTCAGGGACACCGCCTTGTGCTTGTTGGCCGGGTTCCTGAACACCGGCAGGGTGGCATGCAGCGAAGACAGCGGCAGTGGCAGGACACCCTTGATCTGAGCTGCGTCGATGGCGATTGCACCGGCGCCGTAGTCCTCGCCGAGGAGCTTCTCGGCGATCATTCCGCCGAACGAATGGCCGATCAGGACCGGCCTCGCGGGCAGCTGCTCGATGATCTTCGCGTAGTGGCTGGTGACGTCGTCGATGCCATGGTCGGCCAGCGCGTCGGGGTTGGCGCGGGCCGCCTCGACCGTGTCAGGGTCGCCGGGCCAGCCAGGGGCGATCGGTTCGTACCCGGCCTCGCGGAACAGCTCGGCCCAGGGACCCCACGAGGTGGCGTGCAGCCAGAGGCCGTGGATGAAGACGACAGGGGTCCGGTCACTGGTCATGGCGGTGACATCCTTTCGCTGGGTCAACAACCGGTCTGCTGCGATCGTCGCCCGCGGCTGCCGCGCGCCGCTTCAGTCAGGTGACTGAAGCGGCGTGGCAGGTGCCGCATGACGGCTCGGCTGTCCCGCGCGGCGGCTGCGATCGCCGGCAGCCGGCGGCGTCGCCTCAGCTTGTCGCCCAGGCCGCCCTGACGATCACCATCGCGACGGCCCGCGGCCTGGAGATCAGCGACAGGTGCCCTGCGCGGACGTCGGTGATGTGCGCGTGCGCGCGGCGAGCCATGAAGTTCTCGAGCGCGAGCGGGATGACCTTGTCGGCGGTGCCGACGACGGCCCACGACGGGATGGTCCGCCACGCCGGGGTGCCGGAGACGTCGGTGGCGGCGTTCGCGGCAAGTGGCCGCTGGGTGGCGGCCAGCAGCGCCGCCTCGCTGGCGCTGAGCCCGCTGGCGAAGCAGCCGCGGAACTTGCCGGGCTGCAGGTACAGATCGGCGTCACCTGCGGGAGCGCCGGGGAACGGCACCGGGTTGAAGACCGTGGCCGGGTTCCCGCCGATGCATGAGCCCGCGCCCTGCGGCCTGGCCAGCAGGCCGGCGATCGACTCGCCCTTTGCCGGGATGAAGGCGTCCACGTACACCAGTGCCTTGACTTCGGGATCGCCGACGGCGGCGTTGGTGATGACCGCGCCGCCGTAGGAATGGCCGACCAGCACGACCGGCCGGCCGGCCAGCGCGGCGTTCTCGGTGAGGAAGTCGTGCAAGTAGGCGGAGTCTGCGGCCAGGCCGCGCAGCGGGTCCGGCGGCGCGTACACGGTGAAGCCCTTGCGTATCAGGATCCGGATCACCCCGTCCCAGCTTGACGAGTTGGCCCATGCGCCGTGCTCCAGCACGATGACGGGCCTGGTCCGGCCGGTCCATGTCAGCGCGTGCGGGCCGGCCGCGCGGGCCGTACCGCCCGTGAGAGCGGTTGCGAGCAGTCCGGCCAGGGCCAGCAGGGCGGCGATGGCGACCAGCCGCAGCCGGGCGGGGCGCGCTGTGGTGACGGCGTTCATGACATTTGTCCTTCCTGGGCAGTGCGGCAAGACGCTCTGCAGCATGGCCGCGCTGCGCACCCGGCGGCTTGGGTCATGCGACTGAATCTGCACGGTGTCTGGCTCGCGCCGGGCCGACGGCTGCCGTGTCTGCCAGCCCCAGGTCAGTCACCGGCCGCCGAGGTCAGTCACCTGACTGAAGCCGCCAGGCCTGAGCCGGTCCTACCGTCGGAAGCATCGGGCCGGAGACAGCACCGGAGGAACGGCATGGACATCGACCTGGCCGGGCGGACCGCAGTGGTCACCGGCGGCAGCAAGGGCATCGGGCTGGCCGTGGTGCGCCAGCTGGCGGCCAGCGGCGCCCGGGTGATCACCGGCGCGCAGCGC
>JASHQL010000126.1 GCA_030039155.1 Streptosporangiaceae bacterium
TGGACGTCGCGCAGGACGTGATCGTCCGTGAGGAGGACTGCGGCACCGACAGGTCGCTGCCGATGCGGATCGCCGAGCCTGGTGCTGACGGGACGCTGCGCAAGCTGCCGAACATCGAGAACACCGGCACCGGCCGCACCCTGGCCGAGGACGTGACCGGCGCCGACGGCACCGTGCTCGCGCAGGCCGACGACGACATGACCGAGACCATGATCGACCAGATGGTCGCGGCCGGGGTGGACTCGGTGCGCACCTACAGCGTGCTGGTCTGCCAGGCCAAGGTCGGCGTCTGCGCGAAGTGCTACGGCCGGTCGCTTGCCACCGGCAAGCGGGTCGACGTCGGCGAGGCGGTCGGCATCATCGCCGCCCAGTCGATCGGCGAGCCTGGCACCCAGCTGACCATGCGGACCTTCCACACCGGCGGTGTGGCCGGCCTGGACATCACCCACGGCCTGCCGCGCATCCAGGAGCTGTTCGAGGCCAGGATCCCCAAGGGCATGGCGCCGATCAGCGAGGTCGAGGGCAGGGTCAGGATCGAGGAGCCGGAGAAGTCCCGCAAGATCGTCGTCGTGCCCGACGACGGTGGCGAGGAAGTCCCCTACCAGGTCTCGGTCCGCTCCAGGCTGCTGGTGCAGGACGGCGATCACGTCAAGGTGGGCCAGCAGCTCATCGCCGGCGCGGTCAACCCGCACGAGGTGCTGCGCATCCTGGGCGGGCGCGAGGTGCAGCTGCACCTGGTGCACGAGGTCCAGGAGGTCTACCGGTCGCAGGGCGTGTCGATCCACGACAAGCACATCGAGATCATCATCAGGCAGATGCTCAAGCGGGTGAACGTGCTCGAGTCAGGCGACACCGAGCTGCTGCCTGGCGAACTGGTCGAGCGGCCGAGGTTCGAGGAGGTCAACCGGGCAGTGGTGGAGGCCGGCGGCATGTCGGCCGGCGGCCGCGCGGTGCTGATGGGCATCACCAAGGCATCGCTGGCCACCGAGTCCTGGCTGTCCGCGGCCTCGTTCCAGGAGACCACCAGGGTGCTCACCGACGCGGCGATCAACGCCAGGTCCGACTCGCTGGTCGGCCTGAAGGAGAACGTCATCATCGGCAAGCTCATCCCGGCGGGCACCGGCATGCAGCGCTACCGCGGGCTGCGGGTCGAGCCGACCGAGGAAGCCAAGTCAGCGGTGTACCCGCCGCCTTCGTTCGACTCCGGCGTGGGCTACTCGTTCGGGCAGGTGTCCGGCGAGTCCGTGCCGCTCGAGGAGTTCGACTTCGGCGCGTACAACCGATAGGCAGGTAACGAAGGGCTCGTGGCGGCTCTTCGTTTCGAAGGCGGGTGGCCAGCCTGGTAATGCCAGGCCGGCCACCCGCTTCTCGTTCCCTTCCATACGGTTGTAGTCATGACCACGATCACGGCGATGTCTCCGGCCAGGGTGCTCCGGCGCGCGATGCCGGTGCCGTGGGGACCCGGCCGGGCGCACCAGCACCTGGTCGTGGTCACGGTGCAGGCCGCGGACGGCGGCACCGGCTGCGGGTTCAGCTGGACGGTGGACGCCGGCGCGCAGGCGGTGGCGGCGATGCTCGACGCCGACTGCCGCCAGGTCGTGCTCGGCGGGCCGGCCAGCCCGCAGCTTGCCTGGGAGCGGTTGCGCTGGCAGCTTCGCGAGGCCGGCACGGGGATCACCACGCTGGCGATGGCGGCGGTCGACATCGCGCTCTGGGATCTGGCTGCCAGGTCGGCGGGCACCGGGCTGGCCGAGCTGATCGGGCCGCGCCGCGACCAGGTGCCGGTCTACGCCAGCGGGGTGAACCGGCACCTGCCGCTTGACGAGCTCACCGAGCAGGTGCGCCGCTGGCTGAGCGCCGGGCACAGCCGGGTCAAGATCAAGGTGGGGCTGCCCGACCTGGACGAGGACCTGCGCCGGGTGGCCGCGGTCCGGCAGCTGATCGGCCCCGACCGGCTGCTGATGGTGGACGCGAATCAGCTCTGGGACCTGCCCGCCGCCCGCCGGGCCGCGAAGAAGCTGGCCCGCTACGACATCTACTGGCTCGAGGAACCGTTGCCGGCCGACGACACCCGCGGCTACGCGCAGCTGCGGGCCGGCATCGACATCCCGGTCGCGGCGGGGGAGAACCTGTACTCGCTCGCCCAGTTCCGCGACCTGATCCTGGCCGGCGGCTGCGACTTCGCGCAGCCCAACCTGTGCCGGGTCGGCGGGATCACCCCGTTCCTGCGGATCGCGGAGTTCGCCAGCGCGTTCAGCATCCCGGTGATGCCGCACCTGCTGCCGGACATCTCAGGCCAGCTCGCCCGCTGCCTGCCGCTGCCGCCGATGGTCGAGGACATCGACACCGGCTCGTTCCAGGCGCTCGGCGCGCTGGCCGAGCCGAGCGGGGTCGCCGTGCACGGCGATGTCATGCGCGGCTGGCCACCGCTAGGTCACGGTCTAGTCTTCGGCCATGAGGCGGTTGAGCAGGTCGGCTGACCTGGTCAGCGGGCCGTTCGGCAGGGCCGGCACCTTGTTGGCCGCGGCGATCCCCCCGTAGAAGCTCGCGCTCGACTTGGGGATGCGCTGGCCGGTGGCGAAGTCCACGTAGACGATGCCGAACCGCTTCTGGTAGCCCCAGCCCCATTCGAAGTTGTCGAGCAGCGACCAGACGAAGTAGCCGGCCAGGTGCGCGCCGTCGCCGATCGCGCGGGCGCACGCGGCCAGGTGCTGGTGCAGGTAGCTGACCCGCTCGAAGTCGTCGACGCCGCCGAGCGGGTTCACGTAGTCCTCGGCAGCGCAGCCGTTCTCGGTGATGTAGACCGGCAGCCCTGGCGCGTCCTTGGCCAGCCGCATCAGCAGGTCGTACAGCCCCTCGGCGTCGATGAGCCAGCCCATCGGGGTGCGGCCGAGCCAGCCTGGCCGGTACTCGACCACGCCCGGTACGCCGGACTTCGGCTTCTTCTCGTTCCGGCGCAGGTCAGCCGGGTCGCCGGAGCGCAGGTAGACGGCGGCGTAGTAGTTCACGCCGAGGAAGTCGAGCGGCTGGCTGATCAGGTCCATGTCGCCGGGCAGGACCAGCTGCTGCGGCGGCAGCAGGGTCTGGTTGGCCTTGGCCGGGTAGCTGCCGTGCAGCAGCGGCTCGAGGAACAGCCCGTTCAGGTTGGCGTCGGTGACCTGCCGCGCTTCCTCGAGGTTGCCGGTGGCGTCGCCGAGCAGCCGGACCGGGTGCAGGTCCAGGGAGATGCCGACCTTGGCGCCGGGGATCGCACCGCGTAGCGCGCGGGTGGCCAGCCCGTGCGCGAGCAGCAGGTGATGGGTGGCGGCGACCGCCGCGTCGTTGTCCCTGATGCCAGGCGCGTGCTCGCCGGTACGGTAGCCGTGGCTGGCCACGACCTGCGGCTCGTTGATGGTGATCCAGCGCTGCACCCGGTCGCCGAGCGCCTCGGCCATCATCGCCGCGTACTCGGCGAACCTGTGCGCGGTGTCCCGTGCCGTCCAGCCGCCCGCGTCCTGCAGTTCCTGCGGCAGGTCCCAGTGATACAGCGTGGCGGTCGCAGCGATGTCGTGGCTGGCCAGTTCGTCGAGCAGCCTGCGGTAGTAGTCGAGGCCCGGCTGATTCACCGGCCCGCTGCCGCCCGGCTGCACCCGCGGCCAGGAAATGGAGAACCGGTAGGCGTTCAGCCCGAAGCTGGCCAGCAGGCCGACGTCTTCCCGGTACCTGTGGTAGGAGTCGCAGGCGATGTCGCCGGTGTCGTTGCCGCGGACGTTGCCGGCCGCCGCACTGAAGGTGTCCCAAACCGAGACCCCTCTGCCGTCCGCGCGCGCGGCGCCCTCCACCTGATAAGCGGCCGTCGCGGCCCCCCAGGTGAATCCGTCCGGGAGGGACAGCGCACCGTTCGACTGTGCTGCCCCGGGTAGGCGACCCTCGACCCCGCCGGCGTCGGCGTTGGGTGGGCGACCGCCCTCGACCCCCTCGGCGTCGGCGTTGGGTGGGCGACCGCCCTGAACCCCTCCGGTCTCCGCTGTGGACATCGATCCTCCTTGACCTGTTCGCCGCATTTTCACCCGCGCGTTGGGCCTTGACGCCCCATCGGGCGAGTTTTAGTGTAAGCGCTTAGATCAGCCGATGTAAGCGCTTAGATCAGCCGATGTAAGCGTTTTGAACCCGACAGACCGGGACTGCCGCGGCACCGCCAAAACGTGGGTACCGCATGGCCTGGCGGAGGCCCAGATGAGCCAGCACAGCGATCAGGAACCCAGGCCAACTGGCCTTCCTGACCCTGCCGCTGCCGTTGCGGCTGCCGTTGACGTCGACGCCGTCGCCGGTGCCGCAGCCAAACCGGCCGCGCCAGCGGCGGCCAATCCGGCCGCTCCGTCCGGGGTGGCCGCACCCGCGGACGGCGGACCAGCGGCTCC
>JASHQL010000127.1 GCA_030039155.1 Streptosporangiaceae bacterium
AGCAGCGCCAGCTGCACCGGCCGGCTCTGCAGGCTGTAGCCGAGGGACATGCTGATCACCGCCGCGCCGTGCTGCACCGCGTACCTGATCGCCTCGGCCAGCTCGTGCTGGGTCATGCTTGGCGGCTCCCGCTGGTACCTGGCGTTATTCGGGTCGCCGGAGTCGGTGATGACCCTGATCGACAGCACCCGCGAGTCTGGCGCGGCGCCGATGATCCCGCTGCCGCCGCCGTCGTGGCCGTGCCCGGCGATCAGCGACGCCATCCAGGTGCCGTGCACTCCCCAGTGCGGGTTGCTCGGCGGGGTGTGCACGCCGGTCAGGTCAGGACCGGTGATGACCGAGCCGGTCAGGTCGCTCACGTCGGGGTTGACGCCGCTGTCGATGACTGCCACGACCACGCCCTGGCCGCGGCTGACCTGCCAGGCGGTCGGCAGCCCGAGCTCGTCGAGCACCCAAAGCTGCGCGTCGCGCACCCGGTCGGCACGGGCCGGCTGCGCCGCCAGCACGACCGGTACCGCCGACAGCAGCAGCGCGGCGGCGGCCAGGCGGACCGCCCTGCCCGGCCGGCCAGCGGCGAGCATCAGCATCCGGGCGCCCCCGGGCAGCTTGGCAACGCGGGGCTTGTCCCGACGATGCCGGCCACGGTCTCGGCAACGCCGTGCGCCAGCGCCTTGAGCTGCGCGTCGACGAAGCCATCTGCGGCATCGGCGAGCCGCGGCCTGCCGTCGGCGAAACCGACCACGGACATGACCACGTAGGTGCCCCGGTTGGTCGCCTCAATCAGCTGAACCTTCGGCGCGGTGAAGCCGGCGGCCGCCGTGCCGCGCACCGGGAACGGCCGCACGCTGCGCTCGGCCAGCCCCTTCGCCTTGGTCAGCGCGTTCACCACGCGGTAGGCAGCGGTGACGGTTGGCAGCACCGCCACCCCGACCGTCGCGATCATGCTGCCGGAGGCGTCCACATAGCTGGCGCGCAGCATGGCCGTGCATCCGTACTGGACCAGCACCCGGCCAGCGGCCGGGCCGGCTGCCTTCGCGCAGCCCGCCTGCCTGGCGATGCCGAGGCGGCGGGCCTGCAAGGTCAGCCCCTTGGTGGCGTCGAGCGCGGCCGCGGGCAGCTGGTACCCGGCGCTCGCCGGGAAGATCCGGCCAGCCGGGTAGGTACGCCACCGCCTGGCCATCTCCCAGGTCATGATCTGGCGTTCCTGCGTGCTGCTGAATCGCCGCGGCACCAGCTGGCTGACCACGCCTGCCGCGCTGACCGCGAGTCCGCAGAACGCGGCCGCCAGCAGGATCAGCGCGACCACCCGGCGCCGTGACCCCGCCGCGCGCGGCGGCCCGGCGGCGGGCAACGGGTCCGCAGCCGGTTCAGCGCCCTCGCTGCCCGCTGGTCCCGGCTGCCATACCACATCGGCATGTTACGGCCTTGGCAAACCGGCCGGGCCTGCCGGTCAGCAGACGCTCAGCCTGCTCGTGGCTAGTACGCAGGCAGGCTCGGGTCGACCTGGCTGATCCAGGCCAGCACGCCGCCGCCGACATGCACGGCATCGGCGAAGCCGGCGTTCTTCAGCACGGCCAGGCACTCCGCGCTGCGCGCGCCGCTCTTGCAGTGCAGCACGATCTGCTTGTCCTGTGGCATCCGCTCGAGCGCTGCGCCGGTCAGGAACTGGTCCTTCGGGATCAGCACCGCGCCGGGGATCGAGACGATCTCGTACTCGTTCGGCTCGCGCACGTCGACCAGGAAGATGTCGTCGCCGCGGTCGAGCATGCCCTTCAGCTCGGTGGCCGTGATGGTCGAGCCGGACGCCGCCTGCTGTGCGTCCGCCGACACCGTGCCGCAGAACGCGTCGTAGTCGATGAGCCCGGTGATCGTCGGGTTCTTCCCGCAGATCGGGCACTCCGGGTCCTTCCTGACCCGCACCGTGCGGTAGCTCATCTCCAGCGCGTCGTAGATCATCAGCCGGCCGGTCAGCGGCTCGCCCACTCCGGTGATGACCTTGATGGCCTCGTTGACCTGGATCGAGCCGATCGACGCGCATAGCACGCCGAGCACCCCGCCCTCGGCGCAGGACGGGACCATGCCTGGCGGCGGCGGCTCCGGGTACAGGCACCGGTAGCACGGGCCGTACTCGGCCCAGAAGACGCTCGCCTGACCGTCGAACCGGTAGATGGAACCCCACACGTACGGCTTGCCAAGCAGCACGCATGCGTCGTTCACCAGGTACCTGGTGGCGAAGTTGTCGGTGCCGTCCACGATCAGGTCGTAGCCCGCGAAGATCTCCAGCGCGTTGCTCGAGTCAAGCTGCTGCTCGTGCACGTTGACATGCACGAACGGGTTGACCTCGGCGATGCTGTCACGGGCCGACTGGGCCTTGGACCTGCCGACGTCGGACTGGCCGTGAATGATCTGGCGCTGCAAGTTGGACTCGTCAACCACGTCGAAGTCGACGATGCCGAGCGTGCCGACCCCGGCAGCGGCCAGGTACAGCAGGGCCGGCGAGCCGAGGCCGCCGGCGCCCACGCAGAGCACCTTGGCGTTCTTCAGCCGCTTCTGCCCGGTCATGCCGATCTCCGGGATGATCAGGTGCCGGGAATAGCGCCTGACCTCGTCCACGGTGAGGTCGTTGGCCGGCTCGACCAGCGGTGGCAGGGACACTGTGCATCTCCATCGTCGTCGTTATGAGCCCACACAGGTGAACCAGGCCGAGGCGGCCGGCATTCCGCGCCAGCCGGCTCCGGCCGGTCTCGAATGTCACAGGTCGCAGGTACAACTGCGACATGCCGCAGACACCGCCCGAGCTGACCGGCCAGCCGCCGGAACTGACCGAAGTGCCCCTTTTACCGGCACGGCGTGACCTGCCTGGCGGGCCGCTGCCCGACCCGACCGCGATCCGCCGGGTGCCGGTACCCGATGCAGCCCCGCCGTTCGACGACGAGCTTGCT
>JASHQL010000128.1 GCA_030039155.1 Streptosporangiaceae bacterium
GCCGCCGGGCGATGACCTGGATTACCGGCGTGGTCGCGTTCCTGGCTGCGGTCCTTGAGTGCTTCACCGGCTACCTGTCCCAGCAGAACTTCGACTCGCAGTGGATCGCCACCAACGGCAAGGACGCGTTCAACGCGGTCGGCGTCGGCGCCTTCTTCAACCTGATGAACTTCGGCCAGATGCTGATGTGGCACATCGTGCTCATCCCGATCATCCTGGTCGCCATCGTCGGCGCGCACGTGCTGCAGGTCCGGATGCGCGGGGTCAGCCACCCGCTGCCGGCCAAGCGGGTCAGCCTGCGTGACCGTGCCGCGCGCAAGGCAGCCGCCGCGGCGGACGCCGGCCCCTGGCGCGGCCCGACCCGGCGCTACGACATCCTCAAGGAAGGCACGATCGCGACGCTCATCGTCGGCGCCATCGTGCTGCTGATGTCGGCCGTCGTGTCCTCGCCCGACGTGCCGCCGCTGACGATCCAGACCTGGGCGCGGCTGGCACCAGCCGATTTCGTCGGCACCGCTGCCGCCGAGCTGTCCGGCACGCCGTCGGCGGCGGAGCAGAACGTGATCACGCCGGACTACGGCCCGCCCTACAACCACGGCACCGGGTCGGTGCAGCAGGTCGGCCCGATCAACTGGCAGACGCTCGCCGGAGTCACCCAGCCCATCAACACCGCCAGGGTGTTCGTCCTGCAGCCGCTGGCCAGCCAGGCGGGCAGCGACCCGGTCCTGGCGGCGGCGCTGGCCAGGTACAACTCCGCGTCGCCGGCCCAGCAGTCCAAGTGGGCCACCGCTTACAGCATCGCGTCGGCCAAGGTGAAGTTCGTCGCGGGCGCACCCGTTGTCCCGGTGACCGACGCCGGGCCAGTGCCGGTGATGATGGCCGCCGAGTACCAGATGGCCCGCGGCGGCTCGCTGGACGCTGACCTGCTCGCACAGCGGCAGTTCTACGGCACCAACTTCACCAAGCCGCTGCTGTTCATCGCGGACGGCAACTACTACAACAACAAGGCCGCCGCGATGAATCTCACCGGCGACCAGTGGGGCGTGATGAACGAGACCGGCAACTACCCTGGCCAGCCGTGGCTGTGGCTGTACCAGCTGTGGTATCACGTCAACCCGTTTGGTGACTCGCCGAGCGCGGACATCTGGGCGATCTACCTCACCGGCATCGCCACGGTGCTGCTGCTGCTCGTCCCGTTCATCCCCGGCCTGCGGGACATCCCGAGGCTGGTCCCGGTGCACCGGCTGATCTGGCGCAACGGGACACCTGCTGCCGCGGCGACCGGCCAGGCCAGCGACGCGGCCGCCGTCGGGCCGGCGGATCAAGCCGCAGGCAAGCAGGACGCCAAGTCCTGAGCGTTCGCCAGCGCGCGGACTCGTCAGCTAGCGAGCAGACATCCGAAGAGAACGGAGCATCCGGTGTACGAGAAGATACTGGCGGCGATCGACGAGTCGCAGACGGCGGAGCGCGTGCTGGCCGCGGCGCAGCACCTGGCAGTCCTCAGCGATGGCGAGGTCTTCGTGCTGCATGTCTGGGAGGGCGAGCCTTCCCTCTACAAGAGCTGCATGGTGACGTCGTACGAGGACGCGCAGCTCATGGTGAAGCGAGCCATCGAGAAGCTCGGCGCGGCTGGCATCAGGGCGACCGGTGAGGTGGCCGCCAACCTGTATATCCATGCCGCGCGTGAGATCACCTGTTATGCCAGGGAACTGGACATGGGCGTGATCGTGATCGGCTCGCACCGCCGGCATGATCTGGCTGCGCGGATGGCCGGCAGCACCGCGCACAAGGTCGTCCACCTGGCCGACCGGCCGGTCGTCGTCGTCCCGTGACGCCGACATCGAGGCGCCGTACGCCTGGTCATGGCCAGCGCCATGCCCTGCCGCGCGGCGGACGCGGAGGAGCCGGCTGTTACGCCGGTTCCAGCAGGTCGGCTAGGTCCGTGACCACCACGTCGGCTCCGTCGGCACGCAGCTCAGCTGCCTGGCCGACGCGATCGACGCCGACGACCCAGCCGAACTTGCCGGCCCGGCCAGCCTGCACGCCGGCCAGCGCATCCTCGAAGACCGCAGCTGCGGCCGGTGCCACGCCGACGGCGCGCGCCGCCGCCAGGTAGGTGTCCGGCGCTGGCTTGCCGCGCAGCTGCTGGCGAGCTGCCAGCACGCCGTCAACGACCGCGGCGAAGCCGGTCAGCCCGGCGGCGGCAAGCACCTCGTGGCAGTTGGCACTCGAAGACACGACCGCGGTGACGAGGCCAGCTGCCCGCACCGCCGCAAGGTACCTGACCGAGCCAGGGAACGGCTCGACGCCCTCGGTCGCGAGCAGCCTGAGCAGCAGCTCGTTCTTGGCGTTGCCGAGCCCATGTACCGTGCGGCTGCCGGCCGGGTCGGCGTCGCCGCCCTCAGGCAGCGTGATGCCGCGCGCGGCCAGGAACGACCTGACGCCGTCCGGCCGGGACTTGCCGTCGACGTACCGGTCGTAGTCGGCGACGGGGTCGAAAGGGACGTACCGGGTACCGTCTCGCTCGGCACGGTGGCGGAGGAAGTCGTCGAATGTCGCTTCCCAGGCCTTGGCGTGCACCGATGCAGTTTCGGTCAGGACGCCGTCCAGGTCGAAGAGGCAAGCCCTGATGCTGTCAGGAAGCCCCGCGGTCATGGTCGCTAGGCGATGATACGGATGCGCCGGCCGGTGACCTGGTCCGGTACCAGCCTGACGTAGGTGTCTCGGTCGCCGCCCGCCCACGGCTCGATGCCGAGCGCGCTGGCCTTCGCGAGCTCGCCAGGTTCGGTGATGACGCTGGCCGTCCCGCTGAGCAGGACGCTCCAGCCCTCGCCGAGTGCGTCGTCCAGGTGATCGACGTCGAACGACACCCGCTGGTGATCCGCCCCCTCGGCACCGGCCCGCGTGCTGCTGCCGGTGCGGAAGACGACGTCGTTCCCGTCCATCTGGTAATTGACCGGTACGGCCACCGGCCCCCGCGTGTCGTCGTACAGGAACCTGCCGACCCCGCCGGCCGCGATATAGGCCTGGCACTGGTCCGGCGTGAGCTCCTCAAGCTCGCTGTGCCTGGCGGGTCCGCCCTGGCCCGGTGGCAGGTCCAGGCCAGCCCCGGTCAGCGCCTCCTCCGGCGCGCCGAGCGCGGCGGCGAGCCGGGCGAGCGTGGCCTGGGTCGGGTTTGGCGTGGAGCTCGTCTCCAGGTACGCCAGGTAGCCGGGCGACATCCCGGCCTGCCCGGCGGCCTCGTCGCGACTCAGGCCTGCCTTTCGGCGTTGCTCGGCAATTCGCCTGCCAAGGTCTGTGGCGTGCGTGCCTGCGCCCTCGGCCATCGCTTCCTCCCTGTCTCGGGCCCGCAGCCAACTCTACGGACGCGGGCTGAAGCCGGTAGGGACGTTCGGCCCGGCTGGTCCGTGGGCAGCCGAGCCCTGGCCTGGTTGCGGCCCGGCGCCCGAGCGGCTGACCGGCTCCCGGCCGGCCGGCTGGCTGAGCCGCGGCTGCGCTGCGGCAGGCGGCAGGTCAAGGGTGACCGGCTTGCCCGCGGTGAGCGTGAACTCGCGGCCATGATGGCCGACCACCACCGGCGGGCCGGCTTCCAGCGCGTAGGTCGCGGTTGTCGCGGTGACCTCGGTCCGCAATTGCTGACCGCGGAAGCTGACAGTGAAGGTCAGCCGCGCGATCGGGGCCGGCAGTCGCGGGGCGAAGGTGAGCTTGCCGTACCGGCTGCGCAGGCCGCCGAAGCCGGCCACCGCGGCGGTCCATGCGCCCGCCAGGGCCGCGAGGTGCAGCCCGTCGGCGACGTTACGTTCGGTGTCGTCCAGGTCGATGAGCGCCGACTCGGCGAGATAGTCGTATGCCAGGTCAAGCTGGCCGATCTCGGCGGCGATCACCGACTGGGTTGCCGCCGAGAGCGAAGAGTCGCGGACCGTCAGCCGCTCGTAGTACGCGAAGTTCCTCGCTTTCTGCGCTGCGGTGAAGGCCTCGGGCCGGTGTTGCATGGCGAGGACGAGGTCTGCCTGCTTGACGACCTGCTTGCGGTAGAGGTCGAAGTAGGGGAAGTGCCGCAGCAGCGGGTACTGCGCCGCGCTGGTCCTGGCGAAGTCCCAGACCTCGTGCGCGGTGAAGCCCTCCGCCTGCGGGTGTACACCGAGCTGATCGTCGTACGGGATGGCCATTGCCGCCGCTGCCCGCTGCCAGGCGGCTATCTCGGCGCTGCTGACGCCGAGCGCGCTGGCCTGCGCCCAGTGCCGCCGCGCTGCGTCGGCCGCGGCCTGCAGATTGTGCTGGGCCATCAGATTCGTGTAGACGTTGTTGTCGGCCACCGCGCTGTATTCGTCAGGACCGGTGACGCCGTCGATGCGGAACTCGCCGCCGGTCGCATGGTGGCCGAGCGACTGCCAGAGCCTGGCGGTCTCCACGAGCAGCTCGAGCCCTGGGTCGGCCTCGAAGCGGGCATCCCCGGTGACATCCACGTACCGGATCACGGCGTCGGCGATGCCGGCGTTGACATGGAAGGCGGCTATCCCGGCCGGCCAGTACGCCGAGGACTCGGTGCCGTCGATGGTGCGCCACGGGAACGCGGCGCCGCGCAGGCCGAGCTGCCTGGCCCGGTCCCGTGCCTGAGCCAGCGTGCTGTGCCGCCAGCGCAGCTCGTCAGCGGCCGCGTCCGGATGGGTGAGCGTGAGCATGGGCAGGACGAACATCTCGGTGTCCCAGAACGCGTGACCGTCGTATCCGGGGCCGGTGAGACCCTTGGCCGGGATCGGCTGCGTTTCTGCCCTGGCACCGGCCTGGAGCACGTGGAACAGGCCGAACCTGATCGCCTGCTGCAGCTCGGGATCGCCGTCGAGCTCGACGTCGGCGCGATGCCAGAACTCGGCCAGGAAGGCCTGCTGCTGCGCAAGCAGGCCAGGCCAGCCAGTCTGCGCGGCGGTCATCAGCGCGGCCTGCACCTGGTCGCGCAGCGCCGGCAGTGACCTGACCGAGGACCAGCCGTAGCCGACGAACTTCACGACGCTGAGCCGCTGCCCCGGCTTGAGGCTCGCGGACACCGTCAGCCTGGCGACGTCTGCCGTGCTCTCGGTTTCTTGCCTGGTCCCTGGCGGACCAGCCACGACATGCGCGAATGCGGCTGCCACCCGAAGGTTGCTGAGCTGGGTGCTGTGCACAAGCAGCGCCCTGCCGTCCGCGCCGGCGTGCGACTCGCCCCGCAGCGCTGACTGCGGCATGTGCCAGCCGCGCGGGTCACCGGCCCCTTCCCCCTGCGGCAGCTCGTTGGCCACCAGCTCGGACTGCACGACGAAGTCGGCGGGCGCGTCAAGCGGTTCCACCTCGTAGCAGATCGCTGCCACCGCTCGCTGGGTGAGCGATGCCAGCCTGGTCGACCTGACCCGCACGGCCCGGCCGGCCGGCGATGCCCACTCGGCCACCCGCGCCAGCGTGCCGGCGCGGAAGTCGAGCACCCGCTCGTGCGAGCGCAGGTCACCGTAACGCACGTCGAACGGCTCGTCGTCCACGAGCAGCCTGATCAGCTTGCCGTTGGTGACGTTGATCACCGACTGGCCGTATTCGGGCAGGCCATAGCCGAACTCGGGGTAACGGATCGGCCACCGCTCATGGCAGCCGTTCAGGTAGCAGCCAGGCAGGCCGTGCGGCTCGCCCTCGTCGAGATTGCCGCGCCAGCCGATGTGGCCGTTGGACAAGGCGAACAGCGACTCGGTCTGCCGGAGCGTGTCAAGGTCAAGGCTGGTCTCGCGGAGGCACCAGGCTTCTGCCGGGAAGGCCGGGTGATCGATCATGACCCGCACGCTGGCTCGGTGTCGGCGGCGTCTGCCACGGGCTTACTCTAAGTCGGGACTGCTGCGTCATTCGACCACGCAGCTCACCGAGAACCGCGCGGCTCCGTCGTCTGACGGCTCCCTGACCACGCCCTGCACCTCGTTCTCGAAGCCAGGAAACTCGGTGTCCCAGCGCTCGAACAACTGCAGGTAGTCGATGATCGGGCGAGCCGCCAGGTCGAACCGCTCACCTGGCACGACGACCGGGATGCCGGGCGGGTAGAGCAGGCAGGTGACCGCGCTGACCCGGCCGTCAAGCGCGGCGAGCGGCACCTGCTCGGTCTTGCCATTCACCAGGCTGGCGAAGGCCGCCGCCGGCGTCTGCGCGGGCTCAGGCAGCTTCTCCGAGATTGCCTCCTGCATGGTCGCGGTGTTGTACCCGGACAGGAAGCGGTGCATCTGGGCGGCGAGGTCCGCCAGCCCGAGGCCGGCGTACCTGGCGGGGTTCGCGGCGTAGATCTCCGGCAGTGCCTCGGCGACCGGCATGTTGGCCTCGTATGCCCGGTGGAAGTCGAACAGCTCGGTGAGCAGCGTGCCGGACTTGCCGCGGGTCACCGCGATCGAGAACAGCACCAGGATTGAGTAGTAGCCGGTCTTCTCCACCACGACGCCGCGGCCGCGGAGGTAGGACGAGACCAGGCTGGCCGGGATGCCCCACCCGGCTGGCTGCCCGTCCTGCCCGATGCCGGGCGTCACCAGCGTGACCTTGACCGGGTCCAGCATGGCCTCGCCGGGCAGCAGGTCACGGTAGCCGTGCCATGACGCGCCTGGCACGAGCTGCCAGCTGGCCTGGTCGACCTCGAGCGCGGCGGCCGGCCCGGAACTGTGGCTGGTCCACCCGTCTGCCGTCCCGTCGCCGGTGGTAGGCGGCTGGAACACCCTGAACCACCAGCCGCCGCTCCCGGTGACCCGGTCAGCTACGGCTGCCATTTCCCTGCGGAAGGCCACGGCCTCGCCGATCGCGTCGTCGATCAGGGCGCGCCCCGCCGGCCCCTCCATCATCCGGGTCGCGACGTCCAGCGAGGCGACGATGCCGTATTGCGGCGAGGTCGAGGTGTGCAGCATGAACGCCTCGTTGAAGCGCGGGCGCGGCAGCGGTGTCCGGCCCTGCCTGATGTGGATCATGGACGCCTGAGACAGCGCGGCCAGCATCTTGTGCGTCGACATGGTGGTGAGCACGGTCGGCACCGACGGGTCTGCGTGACCGTCAGCTGCCATGCCGTAATGGCGTGCGTACACGGGGTGGAACGCCGCGTACGGGATCCACGCCTCGTCAAGCAGCACGTGCTCGGCCACCTGGCCAAGGCACCGCACCAGCATCGCGGCGTCATACATGGTCCCGTCGTAGGTGGAGTTGGTCACCACGGCCAGCTTGGCGCGCTCCGGCGGCTGGCCGCCGACCAGCGGGTTGGCGGCGATCCTCCGCCTGATCGCGGCTGGGTCCAGCTGGCCGGCCCGGATCGGCCCGATCAGGCCAAGGTGATTGCGGCCTGACTGCAGCCACACCGGGATGGCGCCGGTCTGGATGACCGAGTTGACGATCGACTTGTGGCAGTTCCGGTCGAGCAGCACCACGTCGCCGGGCGACACGATCGCGCGGAACACGATCTGATTCGACATCGTGGTGCCGTTGGTCACGAAATAGGTCTCGTCGGCACCGAACACCCGCGCCGCGTTTGCCTCAGCGGCGCCGACCACCCCTTCGTGCTCGAGGATCGAGCCAAGCTCAGGAACCGAGGACGAGATGTCAGAGCGCAGGAACGTCTCCCCGGCGAAGTCGAAGAACAGCCGGCCGGCCGGCGACTTCAGGAACGCCAGCCCGCCCATGTGCCCTGGCGTGTGCCACGAATAGCGGTACTCCCTGACGTACTTCTCCAGCGCGCCGAAGAACGGCGGGAGCAGGCTGTCCCGGTACTGCTGCATCGCGGTGGTGATGTGGCCGACGATCCACTGCGGCGTGTCCTCGGTGATCCAGATCGCGCCAGACAGCGATTCCGCGAGCTCGGGGCCGAGGTCCTGCACCGAGAGGCCCTCGGTGAGCAGGAACGACGGAAGTCCGTTGAACCTAGCCCTGGCGATGGCGAGTAGCTGGCGCGGCGACCTGATCAGGTCTGGCGGCGCGCCGCTCTCCGCCCAGCCGACCAGCACCGCGCCAAGCTCGGGATGGGTCCGCAGCATCAGCTCACCGTCGCCGTAGCCGTCGGCCTCCAGCACGGTCAGGCCGTGGTGGTGCAGCTCGCCGATGATCCGCTTGACCGCGGTCCGCACCGCCAGGCCGGCCTCGCTCCGGTCATGAACGACGAGCACCGGCATCGCGCTCAGGGTCTCCATGGCACACCTCCGCGTCGGGTTCACCGCTTCCGAGGCTCGTGCCGTCTGGCCCGCTGGCAGTAGAGCCGAACGTCCCTGGCACGCAGGGCCGGCCGGCCACGGCGGCACGCGCAGGGACCATCAGCAATCAGCACGGGACCTTCGGCACTGCTTGACGGCATCTGGCCAGCCGGATGGTGAGCCTTGGGACGGGCGTGCCGTCCCGGGCTGAAGGGAGCCGGCAATGGCAACGACTTCATCAAGGGGGGTGGCCGCCGGCGAACCGGGCAAGGCGCTGAGCGGTCACCCTGCGGCCGCCAGGAAGGTGCGGCCCAAGAGAGTCCTCGGCATGACCAGCCTGGCGATGATCGACGTCGCCGCGGTGATCAGCCTGCGGAACCTGCCGACCGTCGCGGAGTACGGCTGGGGATCGATCTTCATCTTCGGTCTCGCGCTGGTCGGTTTCATGATCCCGATTTCGTTCGCCGCGGCCGAGCTGGCCAGCGGCTGGGCCGAGACCGGCGGCGTGTACGTCTGGGTCAGGGAGGCGTTCGGCAACAAGTCGGGCGCGGTCGCGATCTGGGCCGACTGGGCGGAGAACCTGGTCTGGTACCCGACCGTGCTGTCGTTCATCGCGGCCTCGCTTGCCTACCTGCTGGTGCCGGCCTGGGCCAACAACAGGGCCTGGCTGTTCATCGTGATGATGGTGGTCTTCTGGGGCACCACGCTGGCGAACTTCTTCGGCGTGCGCGCATCGGCCAGGATCAGCACCTGGGGCACGGTGCTCGGCTCGGTGGTACCTGGCATCGTGCTGATCGGCCTTGGCATCGGCTGGCTGGCCAGCGGGCACACGCTGGCCGCGCCCTACCATGGCGCGCACTCGCTGATGCCCGCGCTCAGCCTGTCCAACCTGGTGTTCTTCTCCGGCGTGCTGCTTGCCTTCGCCGGCATGGAGATGGCCGGGTTCCACGCCCGCGAGGCCAAGAACCCGAAGAAGGACTTCCCCAAGGCCACGCTGCTTGCCTGCCTGCTGCTCGTCGGGCTGTACGTGCTCGGCACCCTGGCGATCGCGGTGGTGGTGCCGCAGCACAAGATCGAGCTGAACTCCGGGCTGCTGCAGGCATTCCAGGTGTTCTTCAACAGGTTCGGGGTGGGCTGGCTGACCAGGCCGATGTCACTGCTGATCTTCGCAGGCGGCATCGCGCTGCTGTCCACCTGGATGTACGGCCCGGCCCGTGGCTTCATGCGGGCCTCCTTCGAGGGCGACTTCCCGAAGGTGTTCCAGGGCCATAACAGCAAGCTGGCACCGACCTCGGTGCTCTGGATCCAGGCAGGCATCGGCACGCTGTTCGCGCTGCTGTTCCTGTTCGAGCCGACGATCAGCGCGTCCTACTGGATCCTGTCGGCACTCACCACGCAGCTACTTGTGATCATGTACGTGCTGATGTTCGCGGCGGTGATCCGGCTCCGCTACACCCAGCCGGACCGGCCCCGGCCGTACAAGATCCCAGGCGGCAAGATCGGCGTGTGGATCATGGCCGGCCTCGGCGTGGCCGGCTGCGTGTTCGCGTTCTACGTGGGCTTCGTCCCGCCATCGCAGATCACCACGGGCAACCACACGCTGTACATCACGCTGATGATCCTCTTCACCGCGGTGCTGGCGCTGCCGCCGATCATCATCTCCTGGTTCCGCAGGGACTCCTGGAAGGCAGACGCCCAGACCATGGCGGCCGTGCAGGCGTCCGAGGACGAGGAGTAGCGCAGCCCAGCTGGCCCCCAGACGCTCCGGCGCGAGGGGGCCAGCGGTGGTTTGAGGCATCAGCCCTGGAACGCACGATGAAGGAGCACCACGATGGAGCACTACGACAAGTACCCGGTCCTGCTTGCCGAGCATGAGCTCGGCACCGGATCGGCAATCGACACCGCTACCATGGCGCTGGCATCGGCACTGACCGACCGCGGCCTGCGGGTGATCACCGCGCGGACGGCAGCGGACGCCAGCTTCGCCATCGCCGCGCACGCAGGCCTCGGTACCGTGCTGCTCGACTGGGACCTGTTCGACTCCGAGCGCGAGTTGCACGCCCTGCTCGACCAGATCCGCAAGGTGAGCGAGGAACTGCCGGTGTTGCTGCTGGCCGAGCGCGCGGATGTGGAGGGCATCCCGCTGTCGGTTGCCGAGCGCACCGACGGGTTCTTCTGGCTGCACGAGGACACTCCGGAGTTCGTGGCAGGCCGGATCGAGCGGCTCGTCCAGGGCTACGCCGACCGGCTGCTCTCGCCGTTCTTCGGCGCGCTGAAGCGCTACGTCGACGACTACAACTGGACCTGGTGCTGCCCGGGCCACAACGGCGGCATGTTCTACCGGAAGACCCCGCTCGGCCGGGCGTTCTTCGACTACGTTGGCGAGCCGTTCCTGCGCGGCGACCTGTGCAACGCGGCGCCGGAACTGGGCTCGATCCTGCAGCACCAGGGCCCGGTCGCCGACGCCGAGCGTAAGGCCGCTGAGGTGTTCGGCGCTGAGCGCACGTACTTCGTGCTGAACGGCACGTCCACCTCGAACAAGATGGTGACGATGTCCCTGCTCACGCCGGGCGACCTGGTGCTGTTCGACCGCAACTGCCACAAGTCGAACCACCACGGCGCGCTGATGATGGCCGGGGCGATCCCCGTGTACCTGAACCCGACCAGGGACGCCAACGGCATCATCGGCCCGGTTGACCACCGGTTCCTTGACGAGGACTACATCCGCGAGCAGATCAGGCGCAACCCGCTGGTCACCGACCAGGACGCCTGGCAGCGGCCGCGCCCGTTCCGGCTGGCGATCCTCACCAACACCACCTACGACGGCGTCTGCTACAACGAGCGCGAGGTGCTGGACAAGATCGGCCGGCTGTGCGACTACATCCTGTTCGACGAGGCCTGGATGGCCTATGCCAAGTTCCACCCGCTGTTCGTCGACCGGTACGGCATGGCGCTGACCGGCCTCGGGCCCGACGACCCCGGCATCTATACCACCCAGTCGACGCACAAGTGCCTGGCCGGCATGTCGCAGGCCTCGCAGATCCACGTCAGGGACAGCCACCTGCGCGGCCAGCGACGCGAGGTCGGCCATGACCGGTTCAACGAGGTGTTCATGATGCACACCTCGACCTCGCCGCAGTACAACATGATCGCCTCGCTCGACGTCGGCGCGCAGATCATGCGCGGCCGTCCGGGCTTCGCGCTGGTGGACGAGGCGGTCAGGGAGTCCATCGCGCTGCGCAAGCAGGTCGAGCGCTACCACGATGAGCTGGCCGCCCGGGCGGCGGACGGCGACCACGCCGGGTGGTTCTTCGACATCTTCGGCCCGCACCAGGTCACGGTCACGCCGGAGCAGCTCACCGCTGCTGCCACCGAGCCGTACCTGGACCTGCAGGTGCGCGAGGCGCTGGCGAAGGCCACCGCGGATGGCGGCTTCGCCGCGACGGCGTGGCGGGAGGTGCCGGACGACATCCTGGCCAGCGTGCCGGAGTGCTGGATGTTCCACGACGGCGACGACTGGCATGACCTCACCGGGCTCGCGCCCGGCTACGTCATGCTCGACCCCACCAAGTGCTCGCTCACCACGCCGGGCATCGAGGGCGGCCGCAGGTTCGCCGAATCCGGCATCCCGGCAGCCGTGCCTGCCGCGTTCCTGCGCGCCCGCGGCATCGTGAACGAGAAGACCAGCTTCTACACGATCTTGTTGCTGGTCACTCCGGCCATCGAGCGCGGCAAGTCCGGCACGCTGCTGTCTGAGCTGCTGGACTTCAAGCGCGGCTACGACCACGACGCCATGGTCGGTGACGTGCTGCCCGCGCTCGCCGAGGCGTACCCGGACCGGTACGGGAAAGCCGGGCTGCGCGAACTGTGCGACGAGATGCACGCGGTGTTGCGCGACCGCAATGCCGACCAGCTGCAGAAGGCGGTCTACAACGCCGAGCACGAGCCCGAGCCGGTGCTGTCCCCGGTGGACGGCCACACGGCCATGCTTCGCGGCAACTGCGAGCTGGTCCCGCTCGGCGAGCTGGCCGGCCGGATCGCGGCAAGCCTCATCGTGGTCTACCCGCCAGGCATCGCGATCATGGTTCCGGGCGAGCGGTTCGCCGCGGACTCGGCAGCGGTGGAGTACCTGCGGCTGTTCGAGGAATGCGACAACCGGTTCCCCGGCTTCGAATCGGAGATGCAGGGCATCTTCCCGCGCCGCGACGAAGACGGCCGGCTGCGCTACTACACCTACGTGGTCAAGGAGTAGGCCGGACCGCCGAACGTCCTGCCCATCAGCCTCGGGCAGGACGTTCGGCCTGACCAGCCGGGCAGGACGCAGGTCGCGCGGCTGGGTGACATCCGGCCCTACCGGCAGGGTGCGGCAAGGCGTGAGCTGGTGGTGACATCGAGGACCAGCGGTTCAGGGGGAGGGCGTCATGACCGAGTCAGCATCGATCATCGGCGCGCAGCAATTTCTGCGCACGATGCCAGCGGCCTACGTCGAGCGGCTGGCGGCCGTCGGCACGCACATAAGCCTGCCTGCCGGGCACCGGTTGTTCGAGGAAGGCGGGCCCGCGGACAAGTTCTGGCTGATCGACGCCGGGCAGGTCGCACTCGACGTGCTGATCCCAGGCGACGGCCGGGTGACCATCGAACGGCTCGGACGCGGCGACGTCGTCGGCCTGTCCTGGTTGCAGCAGCCGTACCAGTGGCGGTATGGCGCCATCACCACCCAGCCGATGCAGGCGTTTGAGTTTGACGCCAGGCAGGTGCGTGCGGCGTGTGAGCAGGACCCGGCCTTCGGCTACGCGATCGTCTTGCGGTTCATGGCGGTGGCGGCGCGCCGGCTGCAGGCGACCAGGGCACGCCTGACGGCGGCCTGCGCGGCCGCCTGACACGGCCGGCCGCCTGACAGGGCCGGCCGCCTGACAGGGCCGGCCGCCTGGCCCGCGCTGTTAGCCGGCCGACCGCCTGCGGGTCCACTGCGGCTCGACCGCCCGCCAGGCGCGGCCCCATGCGGCCAGGCTGCACCTGGTCATGCAGGCCCGAATGACACCAGCGCAGGCCAGCAGCACAAGCCCGAGTACCAGCGTCGCGGCGATCTCCGCCAGCCGCACGTTGTGATCGACCTCGACCGCGGACAGCGGCTGCCGCGGCCGGTCCGCGTTGTCGAGCCAGATCCGCACGGTCTTGCCCTTGGCTGTTCCTGCTGCCGCGGGCACCGCACCGACGTGACTGCGCCCGCCCACCGTCCACTTCGCCGGCGTCCAGCTATAGACCTGGCCCATGCCAGGAACGTCGGAGCCGGGCGCCCGCTGCAGCAGGACGGCTACCGCGGGCCGCCACGACCGCTGGCTGAGCTGCTGCTGCAGGTCAGCCTGGTGGACCAGGCCGCCAGCCAGGCCAGCGGCCAGCGGCGTGAGCAACGCCCAGCCGATGATGGCGGCCGGAAAAAGCCAGGCCCTCACCCGGTCGCTGCGGCGCAGCAGCTGGTTGCCGTCAACGGCAAGCCGCTGTGCCAGGCGTGCTCGCCATGTGGGCTGCCTGCTCATTGTCGTCACCCAGCTGCCGCTAGCAGGTCCGGTGCGCGACCGGCTGGTGCCAGCATCACCCGGTCCCCGCGGGCGCCGTCAGGGCCGATCGGCCCGCCATCGCAAGACCTTTGGCCGGACTGGCCAGGTCAAGCACGGCCGGGCTCACCGCGAACGATGACGATCGGGCATGGCGAGTGATGCGCGCAGTGCTGGCTGACCGAGCCAAGCAGCGCGCCGGCGAACCCGCCGTGCCCGCGGCTGCCCACTACCAGCAGGTCAGCGTGCCCGGCCTCGTGGAGCAGCACTTCTGGCGGGTAGCCCTGCCTGATGGTCGTGCTGACCTGGACCGCGCTCGCCGGGTCCACGGCGGCCGCGATCGCCGCGCTCGCGGTCTTGGCGGCCAGTTCCGCAAAGTCGGCGGTTTCCAGCGCTGCCACCGGCGCCCATGAGTATCCGCCGAGTACCGCGGGAATCTGCCAGGCCGTGACGACCTCGACGGAGCTGCCGGTCAGTTCGGCTTGGCGCACCGCCCAGCGCAGGGCGGCACGTGACGGAGCCGATCCGTCGACGCCCACGACGATTGCCCGGTGCTGACCGGCCTGCTGCTCGGTCATCGAATCCTCCTTCGGCTGGACCGGCCCGCGGCTAGCGGAGCCGGCGCAGGTATGGGTCGTAGGGAACTGCGGGCGCGATCCTGATCCGCGCGTCCACGGCGAACACCGCGTCCGGCCTGGCCAGCACCGGGTTCAGGTCCAGCTCGGCGATCTCGGCGAAGTCGTCCGCCAGCCTCGACACCCGCAGCAGCAGGTCCGCCAGCGCCGCGGTGTCGACCGGAGGTGATCCGCGGTGCCCGAGCAGCAGCGGGGAAGCATGCACGCCGTGGATGAGGTCCTCGGCATCAGCCCTGGTCAGCGGGGTGAGCCTGGCCGCGTGGTCGCCAAGGACCTCGGTGGCAACCCCGCCGAGACCGAACACCACCAGCGGCCCGAACACCGGCTCCTGCACGACCCCGACCAGCACCTCGGTGCCGGTCAGCATCGGCTGGACCAGCACCTGGCGAAGGCGTGCGCCGAACGACGCGGCGAGCTCACGGTAGGCCCCGGCGACGTCCTCTTGCCGCAGGTCGAGCCGGACTGCGCCAGCGTCGGTCTTGTGCACGATGCCCTCGGCATCGGCCTTCAGCACGATGCGGCCGTCGTATTCGGCCGCGGCGGCGATCGCTGCCGCCTCGCCCCGGACAGCCTTCGTGGGCACGAGCGGGATCTGGTAACAGCCAAGCAGCTGGGCCGCGTCTGGTCCGGGCAGCCAGCCGCCGGCCGGCTGCGCGATCAGGAACGCCGAGATCAGCTGGCGGGCACCTGCCGCGTCGATGCCCGGCAGGTCAGGCAGTGGTGCCCGCTGGCGCGACCGCCAGGCGCCGTACCGCGCCGCGCGGGCAAGCGCGCCCGCGGCAGTCTCCGGGTAGGCATAGGCAGGGACGCTGCGGACTGCCGCTGCTTCACCACCGGGGCCGGCCGCCTGGCCGGCACCTTCACCCGCATCGGCCGGCCCCAGCGGCGGCGCCGGCACGGGCAGCAATCGCACCGCATCGGCCTGGTCAAGCACCGCAAGCGCAACCGGCTTGGTCAGGCCGGCCGCGAGCGTCGCGGCAGTCAGGTCGGCGATCGCCGTCGGCACCACGATCACCAGGACCGCATCGACCGCGTCGTCAGCCGCGACCTCGCGCAGGCATCCGGCGAACGTGTCAGGCCCGACGGCTGCGCTGGTGTCCACCGGATTGGCGACGGCCGCGCCCGGCGGCAGCAGCCTGGTCAGCTTGCGCCGCGTGCCGCTGCCCAGCGCGGTGACCTGCAGCCCGCTATCCGCGCATGCGTCCGCGGCCAGCACGCCGGCGCCGCCTGCGTTGGACACGATCGCGACCCGGTTGCCGGCCGGGCAAGGCTGGCAGGACAGCAGCGCGGCTGCCTCGATGCACTCCCCCAGGCTGTGCGTCGCGATGATGCCGGCCTGGCCGAACAGGGCCTCCTGGGTGACCACGGGCGTGGCGACCGCGGCGGTGTGCGAAGCCGCCGCCCGCTGGCCGGCCGCGGACCGGCCGCTGATCACCGTGAGCACGGGCAGCTGCTTGCCCAGCCTGCGGGCGGTGCGCGCGAATGCCCGCGGGTTGCCGAATGACTCGACGTACAGCACGGCGAGCCTGGACGACCCGTCCTGCTCCCACCAGGTCAGCAGGTCGTTGCTGGACACGTCGAACTTGTCGCCGACCGAGGCAAAGGAAGAGACGCCGATGCCCAGCCTCGACATGTGCTCGAGCAGCGCGATGCCCACCCCTCCTGACTGCACCACAAGACCCGCCGTTCCGGCGGCCGGCGGATGCGCGCCGAAGGTGGCATTGAGGCGCAGTGCGGGCACCGCGACGCCGAAGCAGTTCGGGCCGACCAGGCGCATGCCGTACCTGCGGCAGATCGCCAGCAGGTCGGCCCCCGCACTGCCCAGGCCGGCGGTGATCACGACAAGCGCACGGACCCCGGACCGGCCGCAGTCGGCCGCCACCGCCGGAACCGCCGCCGCGGGCACCGCCACGACCGCCAGGTCGACGCCGGCGGGCAGGTCGGCGACCGAATGACGGCAGTGCAGGCCCTCCATCGAGGTGGCATGCGGGTTCACCGGGTAGACGTTGCCCTGATAGCCGCCGGCCACGATGTTGTGCAGGATCTCCCGGCCCACGGTGCCGCGCCGGTGGCCGGCCCCGATCACCGCGATCGAGGCGGGCTGCAGCAGTGGCCGCAGGCTTGCCACATCGGCCCGGCTCGCCCGAGCCGCAACCTTGTCCAGGTAGGCATCGAGCCGGTCGTCGTCGGCTCCTGGCAGCGGCATGTCAAGCCGCACCACGCCATCGGCGTAGTGCCGCTCCACCGGCAGCCCGGCATCGGCGAACACCCGCTGCATGGCGTAGTTGTCAGGCAGCGTCTCGGCGGCGAATGCGTGCAGGCCGCGCTGCCGCGCCCGCGAGACCAGGTGCTCGAGGAGCAGGGTCGCGACGCCCTGGCCGTGCATGTCATCGCGAACCGCGAACGCGATCTCGGCGATGCCGGGCCGCTGGGTCGACTCGTAACTGGCGACACCGACGAGCCTGCCGTCCAGCCAGGCCAGCAGTGCCGCGTGGTCATCATCAGCCGCCCGGCACACCCTGGCCGCCTCCGCCAGCGCGACGTTCTGGCCGAGGCCGAAGAACCGGAAGTACCGGTTGTCCGCCGACATCTGCTCGTGCATGGCGCGTACGGCGTCGCCGTCCGCTGGAGTGGCCGGCCTGATCCGCACCGTCCGGCCGTCAGCCAGCAATGCGAACGAGCCCGGATTCGCTTCGATGGTCACCGCTCACGCTCCATGCGCCGAGATAGCCCGAGTGCCCGTCCTCCGCAGTCCAGCTTCTGCTCAGGCAGGGTCCAGGCGCACCGGCTGACCGGCCCTGTTCGCGGGACCTTCGCCTCTAGCCGGCGGCATTGAGGTGGTGCGGCACGAGCACGGCTGGAACCGGACGGCGGGTGCTGACCGCGCTCTGTATCACGGTGCCGAGCCTGAGCAGGAGCTGCGGGTAGCTGCCGTCGCCCAGGTGATCGCGGATGGCCGCACGCAGCCAGCTGACCTCGATGGGCTGGCTATGCAGGGCGGCAGCCACCCCGGACGCGGCGGCCGTCAGCAAGATGGACTGGAGCGCCTGGCCTGCGCACACCCAGGCGGTCGGGTCGTCCACGTCGGTGGTCAGCAGGCAGACGACGCCGGCGTATCTGGCGGCTGACACACGTGGCCCGCCCGGGAGTCCCCACCCCTGGCCATGGGCGAAGTCGCGGCCAGGGAAGTAGGGGTCGGTGACCTCGGGGTGCGCCGGGTACGCCGAAGCCTGCACGCCGTCAAGCCGCAAGCTGCCAGGCGGTGGCGCCCAGGCCGCGAGTTCGCGGGCATACGCGCTGTCCAGCCGCTCGGCGCGGTCTGCTCTCTGGGTGATGCCGGCAAGCGCGGACCTGGCCTGGTCGGTGACGGCGACCCGCAGCCTGGTGTCGTACCGGGCGGCGCACGCCCTGAGGGCGTCGATGAGGCCGGCCGGCGGCGGCATCGGCTCGAAGCCGCCCCGGTGCGTGCGGCGGCGCGTTACCTGGCTGAAGAGCCTGCCTTCGGCTGCGGTCTGCGGGGCCTGACGGCGCCAGCGCAACCTGGCGAGCAGGAACGGATCCGCCGGATCTGGCAGTATCCGCGTCTCGGGCACATAGCCGAGCGACCGAACCGCGAGCTTGCCGGTGAACAGGGCCGCGCCGCAGCTCATCAGCAGCTCGCGGCCGCTCGGATCCGCCACGGTCAGCTGGCGGCTGGTGTCGGTCCGCACGGTGATCTCGGAGCCCTGCGCGGTGAATTGCCACGGCTGAGTGTTATGCACCGACGGTGCCCATATCGCACTTGCCAGCACGTAGGCAGCCACCTCGTCCGCCGTGTGCGGGGACCGCAGGTCCGGCTCGCTGGTCACGGTCATCGTTGCCTCCCTCGAGCTGACGCCAGTTGCATGTTCACTCGACGCTCGCATCGGCGCCGGTGCCGGCGCAGCAGCCAGAAGTCCCTGGTCTGCAGGACCTTCGCCGCACGCTGGCCTGGGCGGGCACCGGCCCGGGCCAGCTGCCCGCCAGCGTCGTCGGCGAGCACGCACTGTGCCAGGCTGCTGCCATGGCGGATGGGACAGTTCCCGGTGAGTGGGTCAGCCGCCGGGCGGTGGTGGCGCTCCCTGAGCACCTGGAGGGACCAGCGGCGGCGCGGGCAGCCGAGCAGCTGCTGCAGGTGATCGCCGACGGCGCCGCGATCGTGATTGCCGATCTGTCGGCCACGGTGTCCTGCGATCACGCCGGTATCGACGCGCTCAGCCGGGCCTATCTGCGAGCATCGATCACCCAGGCCGAACTGCGGCTGGTGGTGACCACGACCGCAGCCAGGGAACTCGTGACTGCCGCGGGGCTCGACCGGCTCGTGGCGACGTTCCCCTCAGTGCCCGGTGCGCTCGCGGCGCCGGCCGGCCACGGGCACGACCATCAGCCGGCCGCGGGCCTGCCATGGCGGGCACGCCAGGAGCCCGGCGAAGCGGACGGGCCGGCGGCCGGCCGGGTGAGCGCCACGGTCCTGCGCCAGATCATCGATGCGCTCGATGACGGGATCGTGCTGACCGATGACGACGGCACGATCTTGCTCGCAAGCCGCAGGCTGGCGTCGATGTTCGGATACGAGCAGCGAGAGCTGGTCGGGCAGCCGGTGGAATGCCTGGTTCCCGCGGGCCTGCGGGAAGCTCACCGCCAGCAGCGGAGCGCATACCGGATGGAGTCAGCGCCGCGGCCGATGAGCCGCCGCGCGCGGCTGGCAGGCATGCGGAAAGACGGATCGAGCGTGCCGGTGACGATCACCCTGACCCCGGTGCCAACCACCAGCGGCCGGTTCGTTCTCGGTGTCGTCAGGGACGCGACCCGGTCGCCGCGTGCCGAGGACCTGGCCAGCATGGCCTGGGCGGCAGCCGTAGCGCAGGACGACCGCGGCCAGGAACTCCTTGGCCGCGTGGTCAGCAGCCTGTTCCGGGTGGGCCAGAGCCTGCAGGCTGCCGCGGGCCTGCCTGCCGGGCGGGCCAGGGAACGGCTGACCGATGCGATCGAGCGCCTCGACGAAGTGATCCACGACATCCGCGACCATGTCTTCCGGTCACCTGAAGACGGCTCCCGGCGGAGCTGATCGACGGCTAGGTCGGGACCCCAGGCAGCCGCAGCTCGCTGCGGCCGGCGACCGGTGGCTGGCTGGCGATGGCATCGGCGACCCTGGTCAGGAACGACCGCACAGTTGCGGTGGCGATCCGGTGCAAGATGAGCCGGTCGAGCCCGGCGCCGACCGCGCCGCCCGGCGGCCCGTAGACCCCGTCAAGGCCAAGCAGCGTCGCCTCGTCACCGTCGGGCGCCAGCGTGATATCGGCGTCGAGCACAGGAAAGACCCGCCCGGCAACTCCGGTCGCCTCCCACCGCACGGCCAGCACCGTCACGGCGCCCCGCCGCACCGGCTCACTGAACTGCACCAGGACCAGCTTCGACAGCGCCGGCACCGGGCCCACCCAGGCGAAGCCGTCCGTCCACGCCTGATGCGACTGGTCGATGAGCGCGCTCCCCAGGGTCAGGCTGGCCAGCCGCGCTGCCGCGACGGCGGCGCTGACCTCAGCCCTGACCTCGGCGCCCACGAACATGCCTGCCATGCGATCAGGCCGGCCAGGCCCGAGTGCAGGGCCGAAAGTCACGGCGCTGGACCTGAAGGTCCCGGTGCTGCCCGACGACCGTCCCGGCCGCCGGGAAGATCACGCTCTGGTCCGCACCGGGGTCACGGACACCGTGGGACTTGGCATTTGGACGGGAACGAAGAGCTTGCGGCAGATCCAGCCGGTGCCGCTGGTCTGGCCCGATGGCAACGCCGCGCGGATGGCTCATGCAGACCGCCGCCCGGTGCCGCAGGCGTGACCACCGTCAGCAGGTGCCGGGCCGGTAGTCTCTGCCTGCTGACTCGACCGCCATGTCGGCTGAGCGGCATCCGCTCCGCCGAATTACGGACCCGGGCGGCTGTTGAGGAGGTTGACCCTGATGCCGTGCTCGCTGCACGTGGCCTGGGATGAGGGGCTGCTGGCTTATGATTTCGGGCCCGGCCATCCGCTGGCGCCGGTCCGGGTGCGGCTGACGGTGGAGCTGGCCAGGGCGCTGGGCGTGCTCGGCGAGCCAACCGTGCTGGTGGCGGCGCCCGCGGCGGCGACCGACGCCGAGCTTGAGCTGGTCCACGACCCCGGCTACCTCGACACGGTGCGGAAGGCCGGCGCCGCGGCCGCCGCAGGCGGCCTGGCCGGCCTGGACCCGGCAGTGTTGCTGCGGCACGGGCTGGGCACCGCGGACGTGCCGGTGTTCGCCGGGATGCACGAGGCAGCGGCCGGGGTGGCGGGGGCGACCCTGGCGGCGGCGCAGGCGGTGTGGTCAGGGGCGGCTGAGCACGGGGCGAGCATCGCGGGCGGGCTGCATCATGCGATGCGCGGGCAGGCGAGCGGGTTCTGCGTGTATAACGACCCGGCGGTCGCGATCGGCTGGCTGCTGGGGCAGGGCGCGCAGCGGATCGCGTATGTGGACATCGACGTGCACCACGGCGACGGGGTGCAGGCCGCGTTCTGGGACGACCCGAGGGTGCTGACGATCAGCGTGCACGAGCACCCGGCCACCCTGTTCCCCGGCACCGGACTGCCATCCGAGACCGGCGGCCGCGCCGCCGCCGGCACCGCGGTGAACGTGGCGCTGCCGGCCGGCACCCGTGACGCGGGCTGGCTGCGCGCCATCGACGCGGTCGCGCCGCCGCTGCTGCGCGCGTTCGCACCGCAGATCCTGGTCAGCCAGCACGGCTGCGACACCCACTGGAGCGACCCGCTGGCCGACCTGCAGGTCAGCATCGACGCGCAGCGCGCCGCGCACGCCCTGATCCACCAGCTCGCCCACCAGGCCTGCGGCGGCCGGTGGCTGCTCACCGGCGGCGGCGGCTACCAGCTGGTCCAGGTCGTGCCGCGGACCTGGACCCACCTGCTGGCCGAGGCCGCCGGCGCGCCCATCGACCCGGCCGCCGCCACCCCGCAGCCGTGGCGCGAGCTCGCCGAACACGCCGCCGGTGAGCCGGCCCCGGAGCTGATGACCGAAGGCGCCGCCGCCAGCTACTCCCGGTTCGACGCCGGCTACGACCCCGCCGACCCCGTCGACCAGGCCATCCTGGCCACCAGGAACGCCATCTTCCCCGCACACGGCCTGCTCCCCCTCCCCTAGTCCCGGCAGCGCCCTACCCGCCGGCCGGGTCACCGCAGGCCCGAACCGGGCTGAGCCGGCCTGCGCGTCAGATGCCGCTCGACGACGGGCCCGGCCGGTAGGCCCCCAGCGGGCCTGGCACCGGGTGGCGCCGCGGGAAACTGAGCCGGTTCCGAACCGCGATGACGCCGTCAACGTGCCACAGCGTGTCGATCAGGGCCTCCGCTACCGACTCGCTGTCGACCGGGCCCGCTATGGTGACGACTCCGCCAGCGACGGTGACCACGAAGGCGAGCCGGTCCAGGCAGAAGTCGTCACCGACCACGCCGAGCACGGCCGCCTCGACCTCCTCATCAGACCGGTCGTAGACACTGAGCAGGTCAACCCGGCTGAGCACGCCAACGAGCCGGCCGGTCGCGTCCACCACTGGCAGCCGCTTCACGTGCCGAGCGTGCATGAGCCTGGCTGCCTCGGCCAGGCTGGCCGTCGGTCGGATGGTCACGGCCGGCCTGGTCATCAGCTTGCCGGCGGTGAGCGCCTCGGCCTTCACCTTGTCCGAGTGCCGCGCCAGCGGCCCTGGCCCGTGCCCCGCGAACGCCTCCCTGACCAGGAGGTCACCTTCCGAGACCACCCCGATCACGTGATCGTTGTCGTCGAGCACGGGGAACGCGCTGAACCGCCGCTGCTGCATGACCATGAGGATGTCCTTGAAGGTGGCCTGCTCCCGTACCGCCACGACTTCGCGCGTCATCAGGTCACTGACTGTGCTCGCCATCGTTCTCATCTCCTCACCTGTGCCTCACCGCCAGCCTGTGGCTGGGTGCCGGCAAGGCAGCAGGGCCGAACGGCTCGGGCTAGCCGGGCGTTCGATGGAGATCACCAGACCAAGGTCCCGGCCTTGGCGGGACCTGCGGCGAGGTCCGCCTGATTGCTAGCTTCCTGGCCTGCGGATGCGCCGGCCGGTCACCCGCAGCGGGGTAATCCGGATGAAATGATCCCGCGCGCCACCTGGCCACGCCTGCAGGCCGGCTGCCTCTGCCGCGGCCCGCTCGCTGTCATCATCGAGGTGATGCGCCGGGCCCTGGATGAGCACGCTCCAGCCCACTTGCGTCTGCCGGTCGAACTCATCGACCTCAAACGCCACGCGGTAGTCAGAGACCTGGTCGCCGGTCCGCAGGTCGGCGGTGGTCAGGCCCTCCGCCTCAGTTCTCAGCAAGATCGCCCCGTCCTGCAGCAGGTAATTGACCGGCAGGACGGTCAAGTCATATGACCCGGTATAGGCGATCCGGCCGACGCCGCCGGGCGAGATGAGCCGAAGGCACTCTGCCTCGTCGAGCTGCTCGAGGACCGCATCGTTGCTTGCATCGCCAGAGACAGGCTGCTCGGGCATCTCGCACGCTCCCTTCCTGGCTGATTCAACATTTTCCGGCGCGCGCCGGGAGGCGCGCCAACCGGGGCGCGAGATATCGACCCCGGGCAAGGACGAATCAGTTCGCACTCGCGGCGGGCATCGGCACGATGATCACCGGCAGGGTAGCCAGGTGCAGCACCCGGTTCGCGGTCGTGCCGAAGGTGACAAGTGGCAGGTCATGATGGCTGCTCGAGCCGAGCGCCAGCAGCCTGGCATCCTGCTCGTGCGCCGCGGCGACGATGGCGCGCGCGACGTGCCGGTAGTCCGCCTCCCTGATCAGGCCCTCGGCCGGGACGCCGGCGGCGGTGAACTCGGCGACCACCTCGGACACCAGCTTCTCGCCGGAACCGTCCTGGCAATCGACCTGGATCCGGCCATAGCGCCCGGCCGAATATTCGTGCACGTGCAGCACCACGACCTTGTCGCCGGTGTCGGCGGCCAGGTCCTTGATCATCTCCACGGCGGCGGTGACGTGCTTGCCTGGCTCGTGTCGCGCCGCATCGACTGCCAGCACGATGACCTTGCTCATGACGTCCCTCCGATCAGCATGTGCGGCCCACCGCACGTTGTCCTGCAGCCAACGATATGGACGAGGTCAGCGCCGCAGTAGGGACGAAGGTCCGGTCGCGCGGCGTGGCTGGGCGTGCCCGCGATGCCGAAGGTCCTAGCTGCAGGTGACCAATGCCTGCTGCCCGGCGGGGCGCCGCCGGGCAGCCTGGGCTGACTGAAATCGAGGCACCAGCCGAAGGAGCGCCGGCATGATCGCGAAGGTGGGCGACACGCTCGTGATGGACGGTGATCATGCAAGAACCGCGGTCGTCCTGGCGGTACCGCATGCCGACGGCTCGCCGCCTTACGTCGTCAAGTGGCTGGCGACCGGCCACCTCGCGATGGTATCGCCAGGCGCGTTCAGCCGGATTGTCCCGGCGGCGCAGCCAGCTGGCGCCGGCCGGGCGCCGCTGCCGCAGGCCGGGCGGTGATCGTGCAGTCTGACCGAACCTCCCGGACGGCGGGGCCAGGGACTTCGGCCGGCCAAGTCAGGACCAAGGTCCCGCGCCGTGCTGGACATGGCAAAGCTAGGGTGATGATCAGGTCGGCCGCGCGGGCCGGCTGCTGAGCTGAGGAGCTGCGCGAGATGCCGGACCAGGGCACGGACCACGGGAAGATCAAGGTCTTCCTGCTCGACGACCACGAGATAGTCCGGCGCGGCGTCCGCGAGCTGCTCGAGGCGGAGCCCGACATCGAGGTCGTCGGCGAGGCAGGCACCGCTGATTCGGCGCTGGCCAGGATTCCCGCGCTGCGGCCGGATGTCGCCGTCCTTGACGTCCGGCTGCCGGACGGTGACGGCGTCACCGTCTGCCGGGAGATCAGGTCCAAGATGCCGGAAATCGCCTGCCTCATGCTGACCTCGTTCGGCGACGACGAGGCCCTCTTCGACGCCATCATGGCGGGCGCCGCCGGGTATGTGCTCAAGCAGATCAGGGGCACCGACCTGGTCGGCGCGGTGCGCACGGTCGCGGCCGGCGAGTCGATGCTCGATCCCGAGGCAGCCAGCAAGGTCATGGCCAGGATGCGCGACCAGGCCGCCAAGGCTGACCCGCTGGCCGGACTGACCGGCCAGGAGCGCAAGATCCTCGAGCTAATCGGCGAGGGCCTGACCAACCGGCAGATCGGCGAGCGGATGTACCTGGCCGAGAAGACGGTGAAGAACTACGTGTCGGCGCTGTTCGCCAAGCTGGGCATGGAGCGCAGGACCCAGGCGGCCGCGTACGCCGCGCACGTCTTCGACCCCGGCCAGCGCTAGTCGCGGCCGGCCAGCGGCACTCGCCAGACAAGCTCGGTGCCGCCTGCTTCGGCCCGCTCGACGGTCAGCGAGCCACCGAGCTTGCTCGCCCGCTGCTCGAGATTGCTCAGCCCGCTGCGCCGCGTCGTGTTCTTGATCCCAGAGCCGTTGTCGCGCACCGTCAGCACCAGGTCAGTCGCCGCGCGCACCCTGACGTCGACCTGGCTGGCGCCAGCGTGCCTGGCCGCATTGGACAGCGCCTCCCTGAGCGCGCCGAGCATCTGCTCGGCGGCATCCTCGGGCACGCCGCCGTCGAGGTTCCCGTCGAGCTGCAGCGACGGGGCGAACCCGAGCAGGCCAGTCATCTCATCGGCGATGCCGAGCACCCGCGCTCGCAGGCTCTCCGCACCGCCGTCCGGACGTGACTGCAGGCCGAAGATCGCGGTGCGGATCTCCCTGATCGTCTCGTCGAGCGCGTCGACGGACCTGGTGACCCGGTCGGCGGCCTCCGGGAGCGTGATCAGCGGAATCGAGCCCTGCAGCGACATGCCGGTCGCGTACAGCCGCTGAATCACCAGATCGTGCAGGTCGCGGGCGATCCGGTCGCGATCCTCGAACACCGCGAGGCGCTCTGCCTGGGCGCGGTGCTCGGCAAGCTCGAGGGCGATCGCCGCCTGGGCAGCGAACGCGTCCAGCATGCCGACGGCGGCCGGGGCGAGCGGCGCAGAGCCGGGCCGCCGGCCCGCGGTCAGCACGCCGCGGACGTTGCCAGGGCCGCCAAGCGGCACCACGACCGCCGGTCCCAGGTTCATATGCTGCCTGGCGACCGCGTCTGCGCGCTGGTCGGAACCGAAGTCGGCCAGGTCCAGCCGGGTCCCGCTGCTGAGCACGCGTCCGGAAACCGAATTCTCGGCCGGCAGCACCAGGCCAAGCGCGTCCGCGGCGCCGTCGCCGGCCGCGTGCTCGATCTGCAACCGTGACCGGTCCGCGGTTGGCAGTGCCAGCACGACCAGGTCAGCGCCGGTGAGCTCGAGCGACTTGCTGGTGATCAGCGCGAGCGCCTGCCCGAGCGGAACGCCGGACAACAGGCTGCTGAAGACCTCGGCGCTGGCGGTCAGCCAGCGCTGCTGGCGGCGCGCCTCGCTGTACAGCCGCGCGTTCTCGATCGCGACACCGGCCGCGCCGGCCAGCGCCACCAGGACTGCCTCATCCTCCTCGTCGAAGTGGCTGCCATCGCGCTTCTCGGTGAGGTACAGGTTCCCGTACACCTCGTCGCGGATCCGGATCGGCGCGCCGAGGAACGAGCGCATCGGCGGGTGGCCCTCGGGGAAGCCGGACGAGAGCTCGTGCCGGGCCAGATCAGCGATCCGCACCGGGCGCGGGTCGGTGATCAGCGCCCCGAGCAGGCCGCGGCCCTCCGGCCAGTGGTGGATGGCGCGGATCTGGTCCTCGGTCAAGCCGACCGGGATGAACTCAGCCAGGCCGCCGTCTTCGCCGATCACGCCCATGGCCCCATACTTGGCATCGACCAGCGTCACCGCGGCCTCGACGATGCTGCGCAGCACGACCTCGATGTCGAGCGTGGTGCCGACCGAGACGATCGCCTCGAACAGCGCGTTGACGCGGTCCCTGGTCGCCACCACAGCCTGCAGCCTGACCTGGAGCTCGTCGAGCAGCTCATCGAGGCGGAGGCTGGGCAGCAACGCCCGTTGCCTGCGGTCACTCATGTATCGGACTCCAGCGCGCGGTGCCGGACGGTTGTGATCATATTCCGCCGCCACTTGGCCGGCCACCAGGGCCCGGCCGGTGCCATGGTCCCCAGGCTCAGGGACCTCCGTCCCTGCCGGTGCCTGGCTGCCGTCGGCAGGCTTTCACCGAGGTGATCGCGATGATCGATGTGGCCGCGGGCGCAGCCGCCGGCCAGCGCCGTGCTAGCTCGCCAGCTCGGCAGCTCGGTCCCGACGATATCGCCGTGATCATCGGCGCCGCTGGCCGTGCGCCGTCGGTGCACAACACCCAGCCGTGGCGGTTCGCCGTCCGCCAAGACACCGTCGACCTGCTGGCCGACCGCCGGCGGATGCTCAGGATCGCCGACCCCGACGGCAGGGAGCTGGTCATCAGCTGCGGGGCCGCGCTGTACGGGATGCGCCTCGGCATGCGCAAGCTCGGCTACGTTCCCGTGGTCGAGCTGCTGCCAGGGCCAGCCGGCTCCGACCTGCTCGCCAGCGTCAGGGCGGGCAGCCGTGCGGCCACCACGCGGGAGGAACGCGAGCTGCTGGCGGCACTACCGCACCGGCACACGCACCGCGGGCCGTTCGATCCTGGGCCGGTGGGTCAGCGGTTGCTCCGCGCCCTGTGCGCCGACGCAGCCGGGGAAGGGGTCAGGCTGGACCTCATCGAGCATCCGGCACAGCTTGACGAGCTGGCCAGGCTTGCGCTGCTGGCTGCCGAAGCAACCAGGTCGAGCGGGGCCAGGCAGGCAGAAGTCGGCCGGTGGCTGCGGCCGCCGGCCGGATCCGACCGCGACGGCATCGTCGCCAGGTCGTGGTCAGCCGTGCCGGTTCACCGGGGCAGCGCCGGCCAGGCGTGCCCCGAGGCAGGCCTGCGGCTCCAGCAGCGGGACTTCGGGCGGGCCGGCCTGCTGCCGGCCGGCGGATCACCGCCGTCGGCGACAGCGGTGCTGTGCACTCCGGCCGACGCCATGACGGACTGGCTCGCCGCCGGGCAGGCACTGCATCGGCTGCTGTTGCGCGCCGCGACCCGCTGGGTGTTCGCCAGCCTCTACACCGAGCCGCTGGAGATTCCGCAGATCCGCGAGCAGGTTCGTGCCCGGCTCGGGATCGACGGGATGCCGCAGCTGCTGCTGCAGTTTGGCCGGGCCAACACCACGGCGGCCACCGCGCGCAGGCAGATCGGCGACGTGCTCCGGGCCGAGAAATCCGGATCAGGACCTTCAGCCCGCAGCGCAGGGACGCAGGACCCTAACGGCAGCGGACGGCACGAACAAGATCGAGGTGGAGAACGTTGAGCTTGGCTCGAGAGGAGGAAGCTCCGGTGAACAGAACCGTACTGCTTGCCGTCGACGTGGCGGCCGGCGACGCGACCAGGCATGTCGATGCCGCCGTGCAGATGACCACGGGGCTGATCCGCGACCGCGCCGACCGCGTGATCGTCTTGCATGTCAGGGAGTTCTCGATTCTCCGGCTGCCCCAGACGATGACTGATTGCGGCGGGGCAACCGGACAGCACACCGTCGAGCGGGTCGTCTCCCGGCTCCGCGGGGCCGGGATCCACGCAGACGGTGTGATCAGGGAGGCTGACATCGGGCACGTCGCGGCGACGATCCTGGACGCGGCGCGGGAGTTCGATGCCAGCCTGATCGTGCTCGGGTCCAGCTGCAAGACAGCCATCCGGCGGGTGCCCGTCGCCAGTGTGGCGGCACATCTGCTGCACGCGGCTGGCGTGCCGGTCCTCATCGTGCCGCCAGTGCAGCCAGCCAGCAGCCCGGTTCGGCCGGCCCGGCCTGCCGTCCCGAGCCAGCTGGGCCGCTGATGCGGTTGCCCGGCAGGCCGAGGCCCGATCAGCCCCGCCCGCGATAGTTGCGCTTGCAGCAGTACCTCGAAGGACTTGCGGCCATGTTCGTCAGTGACGAGATCGTGGTACCGGTCGGTTTCGCCGAAGCGCAGGCGCGGCTGGAGACCATCATGCGCGGCGGCGACCTGCTGCGCCCGTCGGCAGATGCCTACGACCAGGGCCTGGCCACGACCGTCAGGGTGGGCCCGGCACCGATGCTGTCCCGGCTCGTCGAGGTGCAGTTCATGGAGCTTGTCACGCACGGGGATGCCTGCGTGCTGACGCTGCGGTGGCAGGTAGCCGGCGCCGGCGGCGGCCTGTTCCCGGTCCTGGACGCGGACATCAGCATCAGGCCAGCGGGTGACGGCGGCACGCTGCTGCGGCTCGACGGCTCCTACCGGCCGCCGCTCGGGATGATCGGTGACAGCCTCGACCGTGCCATCCTGCACCGGGTTGCCGACGCGACCATCCGCGCCTTCCTGACCGGACTGACCGGCGTGCTGACTCGTTCCGCAGCCGAACGCGGTCGCTGACCCCGCCAGGGACTCAGGACCGAGCAGGTCAGTACCTAGGTCCCTGTCGGGTGGCCGGCGGCTTTCGTTGACTGGAGACGAGCAGCGAAGGAGGGCAGCAACATGACCACCGCCGAGCAATCGCAGCAGCCGGCCGACTGGGCCGGATCACCGATCTCCACGTTGCACCCGTTCGGCCGGCATGTGCTTGATGTCCGCGTCGAGCAATACCCGGACGGACCCAGGTACGTCGTGCGCTTCGAGCTGCCTGGCATCGACCCGGAACGCGACCTGAAGGTCACGATCGAGACCGGCACGCTCATGGTCAGGGCGGAGCGGCGTGATGTCGGCCCGGCCGGACGGCAGAGCGAGTTCCGGTACGGCACGCTGGCGCGGCACGTGGCCCTGCCCCTCGGCTCGAATCCGCAGGACGTCACCGCCGTGTATCAGCACGGGATCCTGACCGTCGGCATCGGCATGGAGCCCGAGCACCGGCATACGGCCAGGACGGTCCAGGTGACCGTCAAGCCCTGACAACGTCACGGGCGGAAGGGCAGCCTGGGATCCGCGGCAGGCATGACGGCCGGGCGCTCGATCGGCCCGGCCCCCCGAAGACGTGCGTCAGCTGGTCAGTCGGCGCTGAGCACCACCTTGACTGCGCCGGAGTCGGCTGGGGATGCGAAGACCTGGTACGCGCGCTCGAATTCGTCGAAGCCGAACCGGTGGCTGACCAGCTTGCCTGCGTCCAGCTGGCCGCACTCGACCAGGCGCAGCAGCGCAGGGATCGAGCAGGTGTCGACCAGGCCGGTCGTGATCGTGAGGTCCCTGGGCCACTGATCTTCCAGGTGCAGCGTGATAGGCCGACCGTGCACGCCGACATTCGCGACCCGGCCGCCTGCTCTGGTCAGCTTGATCGCCATCTCGAAGGTCTCGGGCGAGCCGACCGCCTCGATCACCACGTCCGCGCCAAGCCCGTCAGTCAGTGATCGCACCGTCGAGAGCGGATCTTCTTGCAGGTCGTTGACCGTCACATCGGCGCCGAGCCGGCGTGCCGCCGCGAGCCTCGGCTCGGCCTTGTCGATGGCCACGACATGGCTCGGGCTGAACAGCCTCGCGCCCATGATCGCGGCCAGGCCCACCGGTCCCGATCCGATCACGACGACGACATCTCCCGGCTGCACGTGGCCGTTCAGCGCGCCGACCTCATAGCCGGTCGGCAGTACGTCGGCCAGCATGAGCGCCTGCTCGTCGGTCACGCCGCCGGGAATCCGGTACGCCGAGTTGTGCGCGAACGGAACGCGGACGTACTCGGCCTGGGTGCCGTCGTAGCAGCGGCCGAGCAGCCAGCCGCCGCCCCCGATGCACTGCCCGTAATGACCGGCATGGCAATACCGGCAGCGGCCGCACGCCGAGATGGCCGGGACCAGCACGCGGTCGCCGGGGCTGATGCCATGCACGTCGCTGGCGACCTCGTCAACGACGCCGACCGCCTCGTGGCCGAGGATCCGGCCGGGCCGTACGGCCGGCACGTCACCCTGGAGGATGTGCAGGTCGGTGCCGCAGATCGTGGTGGCGGTCACGCGCACGACCGCATCACGCTCATCGGTGACCTCAGGATCCGGCACCTCTTCCAACGACCGGCTTCCTGGCCCGTGAAAGACGACGGCCTTCATGGTTCCTCCCGCGCACGTTGACGGCACTCCTTGAGTCAGCTTCCTGGTCAGGCCGGCGCGCCAGTAGAGCCTTTCGTCCCGGCGCATGGCCCTGCTGGTCAGGGACCTTTGGCCATGCCGCAGCAACCCTGTCCCTGGCGATCCTGGGGCCAGAACAGGCAGCACGATGAAGGAGGCGGTCGGCGATGCGGACGAAGGCCTCAACCGTCGGCGACGTGATGACCAGGCGGGTCATCGCAGTCCGCGAGGACGCTGAGTTCAGGGAGATTATCGGCGTCCTCAGGGGGTGCCGGGTGAGCGCGGTGCCGGTGCTGAGTCGCGACAACCGGGTCATCGGCGTGGTCTCGGCATGTGACCTGCTGTACAAGGAGACAGATCCCGACCTGCCGGTCGGCACCTTCCGGCTGGCCTGGCGGCTGCACCAGCCCGGTAAGGCCGGTGCCGTCGTGGCGGCCGACCTGATGACCTCGCCGGCCATCACGGTCAGCCCGCAGACATCGGTGCGGGAAGCCGCACGGCTCATGCAGCAGAACCACATCAAGCGGCTGCCGGTCGTGACCGACGAGGGCGCGCTGGTCGGGATCATCAGCAGGATCGACGTGCTGACCGTCTATGAGCGGCCGGACGAGGACATCTGGAACGAGGTGGTACTCGGCCTGATCGCCGAACTACCCGACCGCGCAGGCGACCAGCTGACCGCCTCGGTCCGGGCAGGCATCGTCACCGTGACCGGGCCAGTGGGCGACCGCGGCCTGGCACTGCGCTTGGTTGGCAGGATCCGGCACCTGGAGGGCGTCGTCGCGGCCCGCGACCGGATGAGCTACCCGCCGGAACCGTATCCGGCCGGCCGGGCCGGCGGGCCCTAGCCGGCCCAAGGGCCGCCAGGGGACCAATGTCCCGCGACGGGGTGACCGAGGGCACTGTCCGGTCTGTACCTGCGGCGCGCACCATTCATCGAGACTGACTTGCCGCGAAAGGCGAGCCCATGGACAGGGAGCAAGACATGCCAGGAATCACTGCCGGCGTTGACGGGTCGGACAACTCCATCAGGGCGCTGGATTGGGCCATGCACGAGGCCACGATCCGGCACGTCGAGCTCAGGGTCCTGGCCGTACACGACGCCATCGCCAATTACTGGTCGGGCAGCCCAGTCACCGTGCTGGAGGACGAGCAAGCGGTCGTCCGCACCCGGCAGGCTGCCGAGGACGCGACCGCCAAGGCGGCGGCCAGGCTGAGCAGCGGCCAGCCTCCTGCCGTCACCGTGCAGACCGTGCACGGGTTCGCGGCCGAGGAGCTGATCAAGGCATCCGCCGATAGCGAACTGCTCGTGCTCGGAGCGCGCGGTGGCGGCTTTGCCAGGCACATTCTCGGCTCGGTCAGCACCAAGGTCGTGCACCACGCAGGCTGTCCCGTCGTGCTGGTGCCAGCAAGCGAGGAACGCCGGCCGTGACCGTCAGGGTCGGCAGCAACGGATCCGGCCTGCTCGAAGCAGACAGCGATCTCCTGGGAGGATCAGATGAAAGCAGCAGTCGTGCGGCGGTTCGGCGAGCCGCTGGTGATCGAGGACAGGCCAGTCCCTGAGCCTGGTCCTGGCCAGATCACCGTCCGGATGCAGGCCTCGGGCCTGTGCCACACCGACATCCACGCGGCCAACGGCGACTGGCCGGTGAAGCCGACCCCGCCATTCGTGCCAGGGCATGAAGGCGTCGGCACCGTGCACGCCATCGGCGACGGCGTGACCGGCGTGGCGCCCGGTGAGCTGGTTGCCGTGCCGTGGCTTGGCTACGCCTGCGGTACCTGCAGGTATTGCCAGACTGGCTGGGAGACGCTCTGCCTGAAGCAGCAGAACACCGGGTACTCGGTGGACGGCTGCTACGCGGAGTACTTCCTGGCAGAGGCGGCGTTTGCCGCCCCGGTCCCGGCAGGCGTTGACCCGTTTGACGCGGCGCCGCTGACCTGCGCCGGCGTCACCACCTACAAGGCGGTGAAGGTCGGGAACGTGCGGCCCACCGACCTGGTCGCAATCTCGGGCATCGGCGGCCTCGGCCACCTGGCCCTGCAGTACGCGAAGATTTCCGGCGGCACGGTGGCGGCAATCGACGTCACCGACGAGAAGCTGCAGCTGGCCAAGGAACTCGGCGCCGACCTGGTGATCGACGCCAGGTCGCAGGACCCCGCCAAGGTGCTGCGGGCGCACGGCGGCGCGGACGTCGCGATCGGGCTCGCGGTGGACAGCAGGTCCTTCGCGACCGCCTACGCCGGCCTGCGCAGGGGCGGCCGGCTGGTGCTGGTGGCGCTGCCCGCGGCCGGGGAGCTCAGCATCCCGGTGTTCGACACCGTGCTGAACGGGACGTCGGTGATCGGCTCGATCGTCGGCACCCGGGCCGACCTCGCCGACGTCTTCGCGCTGCACGCGCTCGGCCGGACCAGGGTGATCTACGAGACCCGCGACCTCGGCTCGGTCAACGAGTCCATCGCCGAGGTGCTGCAGGGAAAGGCAAGGGCACGGCTGGTGCTGCGGCCCTAGCCGGCCGGGATCCCCGCGAGAGCAGGCTGGCCAGTCCGTGGCTGGCCGGACACGAGAAGGGACGAAGACGATGCCTGGGATCACAGTGGGTATCGACGGATCGGACAATGCTCATCACGCGCTGATCTGGGCCATGCAGGAAGCGGCGCTGCGTGACCTGCCGCTGACGGTCCTGACGGTGCACGAGACGATCGCCAGCTACTGGACCCGCCGGCCGCTCGACTTCACCGGCGACGACGAGCTGGTTGCGCAGGCCCGCCAGGCCGCCGAGCAGGCTGTCGCGGAGGTCGCCAGGGACCTCGGACTTGACGGCCGGCCGCGCGTCACGGTGACCGCGATCAACGGCTTCGCCGCGCAGACGCTGGTCGATGCCTCCGCCGACGCCGACATGCTGGTCGTGGGCACGCGCGGCGGCGGCGGATTCCCGCACCTGCACCTCGGCGCGATCAGCAGCCAGGTCGTCCACCACGCGAAGTGCCCGGTGGTCGTGGTGCCGCACGACCGGTAGGGCCGGCGAGCCGGCCTTGGCAGGACCAGGCGCTAGGCCGCGCCGACCGCCGCGGCCGCCTTGGCCAGGTGCTCAAGCTCGTCGGCCAGGTAGCCGGCCATCCGGTCGATGTCCGGCACCAGCTCGCGGCAGCCGGTCAGGCCGAAGTGCAGCCTGCCCAGGTAGCCGATCACGGTGATGTTGAGGCCCTGGCCGTCGGTGATGACCGACACCGGGTAGTGCGCGAGCAGCCTGGCCCCGCACAGGTAGACCGGGATGTTCGGGCCTGGCACGTTCGAGATGCACAAGTTGAACGGCGGCAGCCGGTGCAGCACCCCGGTGGCGAACACCACCCGCGCGGCCCGCGCGGTCAGGGCCGGCGGCGCGAAGTCGGTGATCTGGTCGACCAGCCCCTGCGGGATCGCCGCCTGCTGGGCCTTGGCTGCCTTGGTCGCCACGTGCACGGCGGCCAGCCGGTCGGCCGGATCGGCCAGGTGGGTGGGCAGCATGGCCAGCATCGCGGACACCTTGTTGCCGAGCGCGCCCTTGCTCGCCGGGTCCCTGACCGACACCGGGATCATCGCCACCAGCGGGGCGGCCGGCAGTGCTTCGTGGTCGGCCAGCCAGCGCCGCAGCGCGCCGGCGCACATGGCCATCACCACGTCGTTCACCGAGACGCCGAACGCGTTCTTCACCGACTTGACGGTGTCCAGGTCGACGCTGCGGAAGGCAAGCCGCCGGTGCGCGGTGATCGGCCGGTTGAACGGCGTGGCCGGGGCGCGGGCCGGCGAGGTCTGGATGACCTCGCCGTCGCCGTGGTTGAGGCCGAGCAGCCCGCCGACCACCGAGCCGAGCGGCGCTGCCAGCTGCGGCACGGTCCTGATCAGCTGATTGGTCATCTTGACCGTCTCGACCGGCCGCCAGGCCAGCCGCAGCGTCGCGATCGCGGCCAGGCCAGCCAGGCTCGGCGGCCTGGCCGGCCGGAACGGCTCGCTGGCCGGCAGGTCCCGGCCGTCCGGGCTCAGGTCGAGCAGCACGGTCAGCAGCTCGGCACCGGAGGCGCCGTCGATCGCCGAGTGATGGATCTTGGTGTAGACCGCCGCCCGGCGCTTGGCCAGGCCGGTGATCAGGTAGATCTCCCAGAGCGGCTTGCTGCGGTCGAGCGGCCTGGCGTGCAGCCTGGCGACCTGCTCGGTGAGCTGGCTCTCCGAGCCCGGCCGCGGCAGCGCCAGCTCGCGGATGTGGTACTCGATGTCGAAGTCCGGGTCATCGACCCAGTACGGCTGGTCGAGCCCGAGCGGCACGTGCATCAGCTTGCGGCGCAGCACCGGCACCAGCGGCAGCCGCTGTGCCATCACCTCGGTCAGCCTGGCGAGCGTGAGCGGCCGCGGCGCGTCCTTGGTGTCCACGATGGAGACGCCGCCGACGTGCCCGGTGGAGTTGGCGGTCTCCAGCGCCAGGAACGCGGCGTCAAGTCCGGTGAGCTGCTGCATGCCGACCACCCCTGCCTTGGTATCGCCTGCGTCAGGACCTGTCCGGGTAGAGCCGGCGCAGTGGCGCCGGCGGCCGGAACGCGGTGTGCTGCCCGGCCGGGACGGCCAGCCGGTCTGCCACCAGCCAGAGCGTGGCCGGATCCACGCCGAAGCCCAGGTGGGCGCACCTGACCTCGACGTTCTCGTGCAGCGGCGACTCCGGCTCGATGCAGGCCTGCCACGCGACGATCCCGTCCCGCCTTGAGTACACCGCCGTCGAGGCGACGCCGATCGGGCGCGCCACCTCCTCGGCCGACGGCAGCCGGCCGTCCGCATGCAGGTGGCTGCGCCGCCGGTAGGCCGCATCCGCCCTGCTCTGCCGCGGGTCGGTCAGCGCGAACGGGCTGCCGAGCGTGATCACCCGGCGCACCAGCTCCGGCCGCCGCCTGGCCAGTTCGCGTGCGTAGATGCCGCCGAGGCTCCAGCCGATGACCGACACCGGCCCGCCGGTGCTGTCGGCAAGCCTCGCCAGCGCGCGCGGCAGCTCGTCAAGCACCGCCTCGGTCGGCCCGAGGTTCCGGCCCAGGTCCCAGCCGTGCACCTGGTAGCCGAGCCGCCTGATGAACCCGCGCAGCACGAGCGTGCTCGAGTCGGTGGCCAGCAGGCCAGGCAGCACCAGCACGCCGTGCCCGTCGCCGGCTGGCACCAGGGACAGCCACGGCACCGACAGCGGCAGCGTGACGAGCTCCGCCATGCCCCTGGCTGGCTCGGTCAGCAGCAGCCAGAGTGGCGGCGGGGTCACCAGCTGCTCGGCGTCGGCCGTAGCTGATGGCTCTTGCAGTACCGGCATTCCAGCTCCGCTTCTGCCGCGACGACATAGTGAGCATATGTCCGGTGCGTGCCACCGGGAAGCTGGGTCAGCGCCCGTCAGGGCAGCCCTGTTGGCCGGTTTCCCGGATCCGCACGCCGCCCAGCGGCCACAATTGGGGCGATCTGATCGCGGCACGAACGGGGGCGCCGGACATGCGGCAATGGCGAGCCAGGTGCGTCCGCACGCTCGCGGCGTCAGCCGTGCTGCTCGGTGCGGCCGGCTTCGGCGGCCAGCCGGCCGCGGTCGCGGCGGCCGCAAGCTCCTGCCCGCTGCCCTCCGGCGGGCAGCTTCAGGGCATCGACGTTTCCTCGCTGAACCACCCGGGCGATGCGCCGATCGACTGGCCGCAGGTTGCGAGCTGCGGCTACCGGTTCGCGTTCGTCAAGGTCAGCGAGGGCTCGTACTACGTCAACAGCTACTACCAGGCCGACCTTGCCGGCGCCGAGGATGCCGGGCTGCTGGCAGCGCCTTATCAGTTTGCGATCCCGAACTACTCGGGCGGCACGCTGCAGGCGGACTACGCGGTCAACAATGCCGATCTCCAGCCGAACGGCATGACGCTGCCGCTCACCGTGGACCTGGAGCCCGACCCCTACGTCAGCCAGGACCACACCAACGAGTGCTACGGGCTCAGCGCGGCAAAGATGGTGTCCTGGATCAGGGCCTTCGTCACCGAGGCGGCCAGGCGCACCGGTCAGCTGCCGATCATCTACACCACCGCGGCGTGGTGGAACAAGTGCACGGACCGGAGCGAGGCGTTCGCCGCCGATCCGCTCTGGGTGGCCCAGTACGGCGTCTCCCAGCCGGCCCTGCCGGCCGGCTGGGCCGGCTACGCCTACTGGCAGTACAGCGCGACCGCCACCGTCACCGGCATCGAGAACCAGGCCGACGCGGACTACTTCAACGACGCGGCGATGCAGCTTGCCGTGCCGGCGACGCAGAGCGACGCGACCGGCAGCACGGTGCAGCTCAACGTCGGCTCGCTGAACGCGGCCGCCGGGCAGCAGCTCAGCTACACCGCAGCCGGACTGCCGTCCGGGCTGGCCATCAACCCCTCGACCGGCGTCATCTCCGGCCAGCTCGGCAGCAGCCCGGCCACGGCGCAGGTGACCGTGACGGCCACCGCGGCCGGCGGGCCGGCCGGCTCGGTGTCGTTCGGCTGGCAGGTGCACGGCCCGGTCACCCTGGCCAGCGTGCCGAACCAGGCAAGCACGGCAGGTGCGCCGGCCCGGCTGCAGCTACAGGCCGCCGACGGGCTGCCTGGCTGCTCGCTCACGTTCACCGCGGCCGGCCTGCCGCCCGGCCTGTCGGTCAGCAGCTGCGGGCTGATCACCGGCTGGCTGCAGGCGCCGGGCAATTCGGCGGTCACGGTCAGCGTCGCCGACAGCAGCGGCGCGGTGCTCGGCACGACCACGTTCAGCTGGCACGTCGGCGCCGCCGACCGCACCGGCCAGCCGGCCGGCCAGGTCCGGCTGAACACCGCAGGCAAGTGCCTCGACCAGCTTTCGGCAGGCCGCGCCGGGATCTGGCGCTGCGATCATCGCGCCGGCGAGCGGTGGCGGATCGGCCAGGACGGCACGCTCAGGATCGGCGGCAGGTGCCTGTCCGCGCCCGCCAGCGGAACCGGCAGCGCGGTGACGCTGGCCAACTGCGACGGCAGCACGGCCCAGCAGTGGCAGCCGGGCAGCGGCGCGACGCTGGCCAGCGTGCGTGCTGGCCGCTGCCTGGCGGCCGCGGCCAGCCGCAACGGCGCCGCGGTGCAGCTAGCC
>JASHQL010000129.1 GCA_030039155.1 Streptosporangiaceae bacterium
GTGGAGCTGACTGGAAAATGCCTCAGCCCGAGCGCGGCAGCGAACCTGAGCGTGGCGGCTGGGCTGGTTATGCGGCGACGGGCGTGAGGGTGACGGCGTAGCCGAGGGCTTCGAGCTGGCGGACATGGCTGCGTGTCTTGCGGCTGGCGTCGGTCCTGCTGGCGTGGTAGGCGGGGCCGAGGTCGCGGTAGCGGGCGTCCCGGTCGGACAGCAGGTGCCAGGCGATGACCAGGATGGTGCGGGCGGTGGCGACCAGCGCCTTGAGCTTGCCGCGGCGGCGGACCAGGCGGCGGTACCGCTCGCCGAGGAAGGTATCGGTCTTGCCGGCGGCGGCTGCGGCGTCACCGAGGACGCCTTTGAGGTACGGGTTGCCCTTGGCGGTGCGGCCGGGCCGGGTTCTGGCACCAGACTGGATCGTGCGGGGGCACAGCTTCGCCCAGGACACCAGATGCCCGGCGGTCGGGAACCGGGACATGTCCAAGCCGATCTCGGCGATGATGACCTGCGCGGCCTGCGCGGAGATACCGGGAATCTCGGTCAGCCGGGTCACGGCCGGCGGGACCGGGTCGCTTCCGTCCAGCCCGGCGCCCGGCCCGGTGGTGCCGTCAGCGCTCACCCCCTGCGCAGCAGGGATCGCCCCGATCAGCTCGCCGATCCGCGCGGTCAGCGAGCCGATCTGGACGGTGAGCGAGTCGATCTGGGCGAGCAGGACCGCGGCGAGCTCACCGTGATGGTCGTCGAACCGGCCGGTCAGCGCCTCGACCAGCGCCGCCCGCTTGGCCTTCATCCGGCCACGGGCCAGATCCGCCAGCTTCTGCGGGTCACGCTGCCCGGCGATCATCGCCTCGATCATCTCCCGGACTGACATCGTGTCGATCCGCGACGCGACCGTGGTGACCTTGATCAGCGCGTCCTCCAGCAGCTTCTCCAGCCGCTGCCAGTGCCGGCCCCGCTCCCGGACCAGGTCGGTCCGCAGCCGGGTGTAGTCACGCAGCCGCCGGATCTCGGCCGGCGGCACGAACGACGGCCGCAGCATCCCCCACCCGGCCAGCTTGGCCAGCCACACCGCATCCAGCCGGTCGGTCTTGGGCCGGCCCGGCGCGTTCTTCACATCCCGCGCGTTCACCAGCTCCGCCTGCAGCCCGGCAGCCTCCAGCAGGTAGAAGAACGGCCGCCAGTAATCACTGGTCGACTCCAGCACCACCCTCTCGACCTGCTCACCCGCCAGGTGATCCGCCAGCTCTAAGATCGCGTTCGTCGTCGCGTCCACGGTCCAGACCTCAGTCACGAACCGGCCCGGCTCACCCTGTCGCGGCACCCTGGTGCACACCACCCCCGACGCCTTCGCCACATCCACCGCCGCGACCCGCATCACGGCGACCTCATGCTCGGCGTCCTCAACCTGCTGCGGCCGCATCATCTCCCGGCACTCCCTGCGCTCGGCGGCAAAAGCGGGATGCCCGGGGGCCCGGACCAGCAGAAATACTGACTGACGCGCTCAAAGCAGCAATGCATGACCCTTCAGGAAAGGCCCCAGCGCCAGGCTAAGGGACGGATTCAACGCCCCAAGCGACCACCGGCATCGGCGGGCAACCCTCACGCCCATTTTCCGGCACCGCATGGCGCCTGAAAAGTCATGGTGGAGCTGAGGGGATTTGAACCCCTGACCCCCTCGATGCGAACGAGGTGCGCTACCGGACTGCGCTACAGCCCCTGAAGACCGGAGCCAGCGTAGCAAACGGACAGCATCGCGTGCGCGCCAGCGAGCCTGGGCAGGCTAGTCGCCGACCGCGCGGACGGTGGCGTCCGCGTACTGGTCGTATAGCTGGTCCCCGATCCTGGCGGAGATGTCGATGATCTCCGCGGTCCGCTCAGGCACCCTGGCGGCGGCTGCCTCCCTGGCTTCCCTGGCGGCTTGCGCGCGCTGGCGGGCGGCGAAGACCCTGCGGGCCTCTTCCGCCCGCCAGCGCGCTTGCTCGGCATCAGCGAGGGCAGCCTCGCGGAGAAGGAGGAGATACATGCCGAGCAGTACTACCGGTGGTACGCACACCCACCAGGAGGCAAGTTTGAGTTCGGTGCAGGCGGCTGCCAGCACGGCCAGCACCAGCAGAATCGTGAGCATCCGGCGGCGGGCCTGCAGCACCCGCCTGCGGCCAGCAGCCGGCGCGGGCCGCTCGTGATACGAGGGCTGCGGGCGACGCGCCTGGGAGCCGTCGTCGTCATCGGCCAGCGCCGCGCCCGCCGGCCACTCAGCATCGTCGGCCAGCGGCGCGCCCGCCGGCCACTCAGCATCGTCGGGCACCGGGTCGTCGTCGGCACCGTACTCGTCGTACCAGCCCTGGCCGTCCTGCTCGGAAACGTCAGGCAGCCACTGCTGGCTCGCCCGCAGGTGCGGCCTGCGCACCCAGCGAGGCACCAGCACCACGGCCCAGGTGGCCACGATCGCCAGCACGATGATCGAGGGGCTCACCGGGCCGCCCCGGGTCCGGCGAGAACGCCCGCAGCGAGCGCTTCAGCCACCGCGGGCGATGGCGCCCGGCCAGGTACGGAAATCGGCGTGGCCACGTCACGCACGGTAAAGGCCAGCGCCTGGGTTGACGAGCACTGTGCTCGGTGTGTCGCGAGATCACTGGCGACTCGTCGCGCCCGGTGCTTGCATTCCCGGCGAGCGGCGCCCTCAGCCGGCCCGCATCCTGGCCATCTTGACCGCGTCGCGCCAGCGCGGCAGCAGCCCGTTTGGCACGTCCTCGACGGTCAGCGCGTAGCAGATGTGGTCGTGCCAGGCACCGTCGATGTGCAGGCTGCGCTTGCGCAGCCCCTCCTCGCGGAACCCGAGCTTTTCCATCACCCGGCGGCTGGCGTGGTTCTCCGGCCGGATCGTGGCCTCGATCCGGTGCAGCCCGACGGTCAGGAAGCAGTGGTCGACGGCCATGGCCAGCGCGGTCGGGATGACGCCGCGGCCGGCGTAGGCCTGGTCCACCCAGTAGCCGACCTGCCCGGAGCGGGCCGAGCCCCAGACGATGCCGCCCACGGTCAGCTGCCCGGCGAACGCCCCGCCGTAGGTCACCACCCACGGCAGCGTGACCCCCTGCCTGGCCTCCCGGCGCATGGTCCGCGCCATCGAGACGTAGGGTCCGAGGCTGGACCGGTACAGCGGAGTCTCCGGATTCGTCGGCTCCCAGGGCCGCAGCCAGGACGCGTTGCGCACCCTGGAATCCCGCCAGGCCGCGGCGTCCTTGACCTTGATCGGACGCAGCCCGACGGCGGCTTCTAGCAGCGTGGGCTCACTGAGAGACACCCAGCCGCGCGCGATTACCACAAGACCATCATTGCGTGGCCGCCCGTAACCGCGCTATCGGGTCGGCACAGTGCCCTGTCAGCCCATTCCGGGCGGCCTCGGATGATCGCCGCCGTGCACCTGGTCGACGGCATGGCTGAGCAGGCCAGCCAGCACCCCCATGCCGTCCCTGACCCCGCCGGTGGAGCCCGGCAGGTTGACGATCAGCGTCCTGTCGGCGAAGCCGGCGGCCCCGCGGGACAGCACGGCGGTGGGCACGCCAGCGGCGACCCCGGCGGCCCTGATCGCCTCGCTGATGCCGGGAACCTCCCGATCCAATACAAGTCGGGTCATCTCCGGCGTCAGGTCCTGCGGCGTCAGGCCGGTGCCGCCGGTGGTCACCACCACGTCGTAGCCGGCCCGCACCGCTTCGGCCAGCGCCTCGACGACCGGATCGCCATCGGGAACGACCACAGGTCCGTCCACCTCGCAGCCAGCCTCGCGCAGCAGTTCTGCCAGCACCGGCCCCGACCTGTCCTGGTAGATCCCGGCTGCGGCCCGGTTCGACACCGTGATGGCCAGCGCCTTGATCACGGTCGCCGCCACGGGCCCGACCTCCCGCCGGATTTCTCCTCGAGCCGGACGACCGTGATCACCGCGGCCTTGTCCACCGCCTTGATCATGTCGATCAGCGCCAGTGCGCCGACCGCGACCGCGGTGAGTGCCTCCATCTCCACCCCGGTCCGGTCGGCGGTCCGGGTCTCCGCGCTGATCCGCACTCCGTCGTCGGTCACCTCGAGTTCGACGCTGACCGAGTGCAGGCCGATCGGATGGCACAGCGGGATCAGCTCAGGTGTCCGCTTGGCGCCCTGGATGGCGGCGATCCTGGCCACCGCGAGCGCGTCGCCCTTCGGGGCAGTGCCCGAGCGCAGCGCGGCCACCGCCGCGGCAGACAGCCGGACGAACCCGGACGCGCGCGCCGAGCGCGCCGTGACCTCCTTGCCGGAAACGTCCACCATCCGCGCGTGCCCGGCCGCGTCCAGGTGCGGCAGCTCAGGCCCCGCGTCGCTCACGGCAACTCCAGCACGTCGACAGTCTCGCCCGCGGCCATCGCGGTCACCGGCTCCGGCACGATGATCAGCGCGTTCGCCCTGGCCAGCGATGCGAGCTGATGCGAGGCCTGGCCGGACACCGGGGCCACCTGCGCCACCTGGGCCGCGCCCGGCCCGAGCACGCCGCGCAGCAGCGACCGCCTGCCCGCAGGCGACCGCACGTCGGCGGTCAGTACCGCGCGGCGGGTCCGCAGCCCGGCGGATGGCCGGCCGAGCAGCGCGTCGATGGCCGGCCCGACGAACAGCTGGAACGACACGTACGCGCTCACCGGGTTGCCAGGCAGGGTGAAGATCGGCGTCCGGTCCGGCCCGACAGTGCCGAACCCCTGCGGCATCCCCGGCTGCATCGCGACCTTACGGAACGTCACGGTGCCCAGCGTGCTCAGCGCGGCCTTCACCACGTCGTGCTCGCCGCCCATGCTCACCCCGCCGCTGGTGATCAGCAGGTCGGCGCCTGCCAGCGCCTCCTTGATCGCGGCAAGCACCTCGCCGGTGTCGTCGCGCAGCACCGGGTGCCTGGTCGCCGCGCAGCCGGCCGCGCGGGCCGCGGCGGCCAGCATCACGCTGTTGGACTCCCAGATCTGCCCTGGCACCAGCGGCTGGCCCGGCTCGACCAGCTCGTTCCCGGCCGACAGGACCGTGACCCGCGGCCGCGGCCTGGCCAGCACCGTGCCGTGCCCGGCGGCTGCCAGCAGCCCGACCTGCACCGGGCCGAGCGTGCTGCCTGCTTCGAGCAGCAGGTCGCCGGGCCGGGCGTCGCCGCCGCGGTACCTGACCGAGGCGCCGGCCGGGACCGCGGCGCTGATCGTGACCTGCTCGCGGCCGCCGTCGGTGAGCTCGACCTGAACCACCGCGTCCGCCCCGGCCGGCATCGCCGCCCCGGTCATGATCCGGAAGCAAGCGCCGGCCCGCAACTCGTGCGCGCCGGTGTCGCCGGCCGCGATCTCGCCGAGCACCGGCAGCGTGACCGGCGACCCCTCGGTCGCGCCGGCGACGTCGCTGGCGAGCACCGCGTAGCCGTCCATCGCGGAGTTGTCGAACGGCGGCAGCGGCCACCGCGCGGCGACAGCGCGCTCGAGCACCGCGCCCTGCGCCTCGGCCAGGCTCAGCTCGCGCGCGGGCAGCGGCCTGATCGCGGCCAGCACGTCAGCCAGATGCGCTTCCACAGAGTCCATTGCGGTCCTGCCCGGTTGCCGTGGCGCCTCGGCACATCCAGCGCCCTGGCTCTCAGCCTATTGATAAAGGAAACGAGAACCCTGCGCGGACCGCAGCCCGCCCGCGGACCGGCAACGCGCCGGGCCAGCGTCCCCGGATGGAGCTCCCCGCAACGTTTGGAGTTTTAGTGGTAGGCCAGTACTACCAAAACTCCAAACGTTGACCGGCCATGAGCGAGACCAGCCTGGCTGAACTAGGCTAAATGGGAATAGTTCGGAATTCTCAGCTAGCC
>JASHQL010000017.1 GCA_030039155.1 Streptosporangiaceae bacterium
GGCAGCCGGCGCGCTGGCCGCCGGGGTCGCGCTGGCCGCGCCCGCCGGCGCGGCGCAGGCCGCCGACGCCACGCACTACAGCTACCGCACCATTGACAACAACAAGGACCTCACGTTCAACCAGCTGCTCGGCATTGACAACGACGGCGTGATCGCCGGCTACTTCGGCTCGGGCACGCTGCCCGCGCACCCGAACAAGGGCTACGTGGTGCTGCCTGGCTACCAGCAGAGCGACTTCATCAACGAGAACTTCCCGCACTCGGTGCAGACCCAGGTGACCGGGCTGAACAACGTCGGGAACACCGTCGGGTTCTGGGCCAACTCGGCCGGCGCGAACTTCGGCTTCTACACCAAGGGCACGCACTTCCACGAGGTCAACTTCCCGACCTCGAGCAACGCAAGCCCGCAGGTCGACCAGCTGCTCGGCATCAACAACAGCGGCATCGCTGTCGGCTTCTTCACAAACAGCAAGGGGCTCAACCGGGGCTACAAGTACAACATCCACACCCACAGATTCGCGCTGGTCGACTACCAGAACGGGCACGGTCCGAGCCTGACCGCCGCCGCCATCAACAACAAGGACTGGATCGCTGGCTTCTTCCAGACCAAGGGCGGCGTCACTGACGCGTTCTTGCTGGCCAGGCACCACCTCACCAAGCTGGCGGTGCCGGGCGCGAGCATGACGCAGGCGTTCGGCGTCAACGACGAGGGCCTGGTCGTCGGTGCGTACACCGTCGGCAGCGGCAGCAACGCCATGTCGTACGGCTTCACCTGGAAGGCCGGCCGGGGTTTCCGCACCGTCAACGACCCGAACGGCGTCGGCAGCACGGTCATCAACGGCGTGAACGACCACGGCGACCTGGTCGGCTTCTACACCGACAGCGCCGGTAACACTGACGGGTTTCTGGCCAAGCCGCAGGGCTGACAACCGGTAACCGCACGGCCGCAGGGCTGGCGCCAGGAAGAGCCTGGCGCCAGCCCTGCAACTATGCCAGGACCGGTCAGCCGCCGAAGGTGTCCGGGTCGGGGCCGGTGCGCATGTTCCTGTTCAGCGCGCCGATCGTCTCGATCTCCTGGCTGCTGAGCTCGAAGTCGAAGATGTCGATGTTCTCCCTGATCCGCTCGGCCGACACCGACTTGGGGAACACGATGTCGCCGCGCTCGATGTGCCAGCGCAGCACGACCTGAGCCGGGGTCTTGGCCGTCCGGCGGGCGACCGTGAGCACCTCAGGGTCGCCGAGCACCTTGCCGCGCGCGATCGGCGACCAGGCCTCGATCGCGACCGCCGTACCGCCCTGGCAGCGGCCAGTGGATGAGGAACAGGTCGACATAGTTGGAGCCGAGCGCCTCCAGCGAGCCGGCGAAGGCCCGGCGCGCGTCAGCTGGCAGGTGCTCGCCGTTGTCCAGCTTGGTGGTCAGGAAGATGTCGGCACGGTCGATGCCGGACTTCGCGATCGCCTGGCCGACCGCACGCTCGTTCCGGTACATCTGCGCGGTGTCGATGTGCCGGTAGCCGGCCGCGAGCGCGGCGGTCACCGCGTCCGCCGTGTCGGCCGGGCTGATCTTGAACGTGCCGAAGCCGAACTGCGGGACTGTCTTGCCGTCATTCAGCGTGATGTCGGGAATGGCGGTCATGCTGCTCGCTCCTTCCGCCGGCGGCCGCTGGCCTGCCGTCCCCCGATCTTGTCACCGCCGCTAGCCTGGCTCGCTGCCGGTGGCGACCGGCCTTGCCGGGTCGGCCACCCACTCCGACCACGAGCCCACGTACAGCGCGGCCTGCACCCCGGCCAGCTCCAGCGCGAGCACCTGGTGCGCCGCCGTGACGCCAGAGCCGCAGTAGCTGCCGACCGCGGTGGCTCCGGCCTGCGCACCGGCGGGCAGCACGCCGAGGCCGGCGAACCTTTCGCGCAGCTTCTGGGCGCTGCGGAAGGTGCCGCTGCCGGTGACGTTGTCCGCGGTCGGCGCGCTGATAGCGCCGGGGATGTGCCCGGCCACCGGGTCGATCGGCTCGGATTCGCCCCGGTACCTGGCGCCGGCCCTGGCGTCGAGCAGCAGCCCCGACCTGGCCAGCGCCGCCGCCGACGAGACGTCGAGCAGCGGCATCCGGCCAGGCACCGCGGTGAAGTCGCCAGGCGGCGGCGGCTGGGCGGCGGTGCTGACCTGATGGCCTGCCGCGGCCCAGGCCCGCAGCCCGCCGTCGAGCACCAGGACCTCGCGGTGGCCGAAGTACCGCAGCAGCCACCAGGCGCGGGCCGCGATCGTCGAGTCGGCCTCGTCGTAGACCACCACCGGCCGGTCGCCGCGCACGCCGGCCCTGCGCATCGCCGCCTGGAACCTGGCGGTACCTGGCATCGGGTGCCGTCCGCGCCGCCCCGGCGGGTCGGCAAGCTCGGTGTCGAGGTCAACGTAGGCCGCGCCGGGCAGGTGACCGGCCAGGTAGCCGTCCAGGCCGGGCGGCCCGCCGAACCGCCACCGCGTGTCAAGCAGGACCGGCGGCGTGCCGCCGGCCAGCTGTCTGGCCAGCTCGGCCACCGAGACGATCGGGCCAGTCCGCTGCTCGGTCATGTCCGTGGATAACCTCCCCGATCACTGTGCACGACTGGCACCGGCACGGTGCAGTTCCCGGCTCTGGCTGCGCCGAAACCGGCGCCGCCAGCCGTTCAGCCGGACCAGCGCACCAGCAGCGGCACCAGCTGATCTGCCGTGGTCAGCGAGCCGTGCATGCCGATGAGCGCGGACTCGCGCGGCTCGGTCACGGTTGCCACCACCGCACTCGGCCCGCGCGGCGCGGCGATGACGTCACCGATCCGGTCGGCCAGGCCGTCGCCAACCGGCCCGAACCAGCCGTCGGCAATCGCCTGGTCCCTGCCGATCACCCAGCAGGTGTCGGCCAGCGTCTCGGCCCATGCTGCCAGCACGTCGGCAGCGGCGCCTGGCCTTGCGTACACGTGCCTGGCCCGCGGCTCGCCGCCGAGCAGCGACACACCGGCCTGCAGTTGCGGCATCCGGTCGGCGTCGATCCGGTCCCGCTGCGGCACGTCCACCATGCCGTGGTCGGCGGTCACGTACAGCACGGTGCCGCCAGGCAGCGCTCCGGCAAGCTGCTCAGCAAGCCGGTCGACGTGCGCGAGCTGATACCGCCACGCGGCTGACCGGCAGCCGCATGCGTGCCCGGTGCCGTCGAGCTCGCCGTAGTACACCATCGCCAGCGCGGGTGCCCGCTCCGCAAGTGCGCTCGCCGCGGTCGCGACCAGCGCGCCGAGCGAGTCGGCGGGCCGGTAGTCGGCACCGCGCATCGACGCCGCGGACAGGCCGGTGTCACGGAACGCGGTGCGCGCCACCCTGATCGCCGCGATGCCGGCGGCCGCGGCCCGCTCGAAGATCGTCGCAGCCGGCTGCCAGCTGACCGGGTCGACGGCCCGGTCCCAGCGGAGCGCGTTGAGCAGCGCGGCATGGCCAGGTATCCGCACCTGGTAGCCGAGCACGCCGTGCTGTCCTGGCGGCAGCCCGGTGCCGATCGAGCTCAGGCTGGTGGCGGTCGTCGCCGGGAACCCTGCGGTCAGCGGCGCGGCGGTGACGGCAAGCTCGCTGAGGAACGGCGCCGCTGCCGGATGGTCACGCAGCAGCTCCCAGCCGAGTCCGTCGATGACCAGCAGGCAGACCCGGTCAGCCAGGTGCAGGCCGAGCGGATTCGGCTCGCCGGGCACGCCGAGCGAGGCAAGCAGCGAGGTGCCGAGGTCGGCAAGGGTCAGCTCGCCGTACCTGGGCAGCGCGGGCGCGCCGGGCTGAACGTCCCGTTGCGCAGCCGGGACGGTTGCGGCTTCCCCCGTGGTCATCGGCGGCTCAGAGGCTGCTCGTCGCCTCGGCCAGCGCCTGGGCGAACGCGAGCACCTGGTGTACCGCCTCCTCGCCGTCCGCGGCCGTGCTGACCCGCAGCGTCAGGTCGTCCGCGGTCAGCGTGCCGGTGTAGCCGTGGTCGGCCTCGCAGCTGTCGTCGCCGCAGTGCGCGGGCTCGAGCTCGATGTGCGACAGCACGTTCCAGCCGATCGTGAGCACGACCTCGCTCGGCATGGTGACGCCCGGCTGGTACCTGGTCGGGTCAGGTATCACCCTGGTGAGCGCGACCGAGGAGATGCGCGAGAAGCGCACCGCCTCGGTCGAGGTCTCGGCCGCGGGCTTGGCGCCCGGCTCGGAGTCGTCGGCCGGGTACTCGTCGGTGTGCGAGTAGATGAGCCTGGTCGGCGTGAGCGCCAGCACGGTCATGTGCCTGCGCACCTCCATGCCCGGATCGAAATGCGCATCGTGGTGGACGGCGTAAGAGACGACAGCCTCATTGCCGACCGCTGACGACACCGCATCAGAAACCAGGCCAGGGTAATAGCCGCTGTGCTCGATGGCAGCGTGCATGCCGTCGGCCGCCTTGAGGTCGCTCATCCCACCATCCTGCACCGTGCCGGGGCGTACGTTCACCCGGCGGGGCACAGATCCGCCGGGGCGGCTGCCTGGTCGATGGCGGTCACCTGGAGGATCCGCTCCTGCTCCGGCTCCGGAAGCTGCACGGCGCCGGCGCCAGCCGTCGGCCGCGGCCGGCGCGGCGCCAGCGCGCCGGATCCGCCGCCCCTGCCGCGGTAGATGAGCAGGCCGTTGGCCGGGTCCGGCACCGCGTCGAGCGCGGCCTTCACGGCCGGCAATTCGCGGAACGCCTGCCACCTGGCTTCGTCGGCGAAGCACACCTCGAAGACGACGCCGTGCGGATGCTCGATCCAGGCCCAGTCGGCAGCGCCATTCGACCACGCGGCCTCGATCAGCGCCGAGCTGTGGGCTTCCTGCCAGCCAGAGGCACGGAACTCACCGTGGAACACCTCGATTGACCACCATTCAGCCATGTGCTTAACGATAAGCCAGTTTCAGCTCGCTGAGCCGGCCGAGATTTGCCGGTAGCTGAGCACCGCCATCGTGCCGACCCTGGCCAGGCCGGTGAGCCGCATCGGGCCAGCGACCGGCCCGCCGGACAGCAGCCGTGCCGCGGCAGGGTCGGCCACCAGCACCGGCGCGATGGCCAGCCGCAGCTCATCGGCAAGGCCCTCGGCGAGGAACTGCGCCAGGATGCTCGACCCGCCTTCCACCAGCAGCGTGCGCACGCCCCGGCCGGCCAGGTCGGCGAGCAGCCACGGCCAGCTGACCCGGTCGCCGGCCGGCACCACCTCGGCGACCGCGCCGAGCCTGGCCCGCGCCGCC